>JALVXQ010000115.1 GCA_027038255.1 Sulfurimonas sp.
CTCTGTTACGATGGCAGGAGCATCCTCTTTGTTTAAAAATGCACGGATTAAAATGTATGTTATATAGAGAGCGACAAGCGTCAATCCCGGCAGTACCGCACCCATAAAAAGCTCACCCACACTCACACTCATAACATCCCCTAAAACGATGAGAATAATAGAAGGCGGAATAATCTGCCCGAGTGTTCCACTTGCCGCTATCGTTCCAGAGGCTAAACCTTTGTTATACCCTGCACTGAGCATCAAAGGCAGTGCTATAACACTCATCATAACAACAGAGGCAGAGACTATACCCGTAGATGCCGCCAGTATGGCACCAACAAGGACAACACTCACACCAAGTCCACCACGAACACCTTTAAAAAGTGCACTCATGGACATCAAAAGCTTCTCTGCCATACCGGATTTTTCTAAAATGAGTCCCATCATGATGAAGAGTGGTACGGCCATCAGCGTTGTATTGCTCATGATTCCATAAATTCGAAACGGCAGAATGTTAAAAACTTCAAAACCGATATCAGGTGTAAAAAAAGCAAACATCATCGCTACCCCGCCAAAAGCAAAAGCGACAGGAATACCAAAAAGAAGCAGTAAAAGAGCCACTGCAAACATAACTAAGGCTATCACAGCTCTCTCCATCTTTTGATGTCAGCAAAGAGTTCTTTAAAAGCCTGCAGTGCTAAAAGTATAAAGGCCAGAGGCATTAAAGATTTAACAATCCAACGGTACTTCAGTCCGCCCGGATCACTCGAGGCTTCATGCTGCACATAACTCAGTTCCACAAAACCAATCCCGATGTAAATAATTAAAAAAGAGAGCGGTAAAACGAAAAAGATGAAAGAAAAGATATTAATAAAAGCTTTTGTTTTTGGAGCAAATCTTTCATAAAAAATGTCTACGCGTACGTGCGCATTATTTCTCAGTGTATAGGCGATACTCAGTAGTATAACCACATCAAAAAGATGCCACTCCAACTCCTGCAGTGCTGTTGAACCTTCAGAAAAAAGGTAGCGACTTGTTGCGTCATATACAATGAGCATTACCAAAAGTGCGAGTATAAATGCTGTTATATATGCTACATATTTTGTAATATTATCTATTAGCTTCACACTCTTTTTATCCTCTTTTTAAAAATAATATTTCAACATAAGCCTAAAAGTCTGCTCATCTTTTTTCTTGTGAGCCCCTATTTTGTCTTTATAATCGTATTTTAGCACTATTTGCTTATTTTGAGATACTCTAAAACCTTGGGAAGCTTTTATTAGCATTTGTGTGTCACCACTGTCATAAACTCTCTGCGTGAGCTCTACATTACTATTAAACTCTTTAAACTTGTCAATATTAAAACCAAGGCTACCACCGACTCCGGCATGAAAAGCACTGTTTTGATAAAAAATAGGATCTGCAAGAAAGTAGACAAAGCCTAAGTCATTCCCCCATGAGTACCCTGCCCCGACACTAAAGCCAAAAGTTGGTTTTTGCGTGAGGTAGTCATTGTCCCAACCTATCTTTGTCCGCCACGAAAAATTTTTGAAAAATAGACTCCTTTGTGCAATGGAAACAATAGAAATAATAGTTGCCTCTTCAATTTTTGTCTCTTTTTTAGAGCTAGATGCCAAAAGATTTAAAAACTCTATCTGTGTACCCCGTAAAAAACCATATTCACTGTCTTCTAAATCATGGTAAGCCGGACGAATTCCAAGATAAGCAACAAAGTCACCATCTTTTACACCTGCTCCAAACTGTGTACGTACAGCTCTGTGGCCATCTAAGGGATTTGGCGGTGTTTTTATGTCTAAAGGCTTTGTGATGCCAAGCTTTGCACGCTCTGTTGTCATCTCATGAAAAAGCTCCAGATAATCATCTTTTTTAATTTTTCCACGGCTGTACTGATACTCAAGATACTCAACACCACTCTCCAAAATATAGCGCTTCTGGTCAATATCTATCGTCGAATTATTCTCAATCTCACTTGCTTTAACTTTTTTTTCTACAAGCTGTATTGGTAATCTATTTATACTTTTATCAAGCAGTGTTTCATACTTTAAAAGTTTTGTCCGCTTCGATGGTCTGTAGTGCTCAGAACTGATAATACCTGCCTGATTCACTACATGTACCGTCTCCAATGGAATAACTTGATAAGTAAATTTATCACGCAAAGAGAGTGTCGGGCGAGCCACTTCAAGCAGCCAAAGCATATTGTATGAGCAGTTTTCAGTAAAGAAATAATAAAAAGAGTTTGTACCATTTAACTCCCAAATATGGCGAAACATTGCCACAGTCTCTTCCTGTGTGAGGTTTAAATCATACTCCCAGATGTCCCGCTGTTCGCTATCACGGTACTCTTTGAGTTTCTCATAGTAAGGAAGCAGGGAATATCTCCCATAATAACCTCCAACAAGCCCCTTAATGGCAAAAACAACGCCATTCTCTTTATCAGCATCTGCATTTGCCGCATAATTAATAGCATAAGAGAGTAATTTGGAGTTATATGAAGAGTTGATTCGTAAGAATGTATGCCCAAACATGGACGCAGGTGAATTAATATGTGCTGCGGGAAAGACAAGTGTTGTAGATTTAGGATCTACTCGCTCGAAGATTTTATCATACTCTTTACATGTTGCAGTTGGAAATTCTGTTGCATGTAGCTCTTTTTTAAGCCAAAAGTAACGTGCAGGAAATTTACAAATACTTGAATTATCATCTTTTACTTCATCAGAGAAAAAGGCATCAAGTGTAGCAAGAAGTTCACTTTTTGGATTGTCATGACCATCTTTTGCAAAGAAAAATTTATCATCATCTATTTCACTCTCATCACCATTCATATGCAGTAAAAGATGCCAATAATGTTTTTTTGAG
>JALVXQ010000116.1 GCA_027038255.1 Sulfurimonas sp.
AAAGATGAAGAAAAAGGCAAATCAGATAGATGATGAGAAAGAGACTGATGGTCTTCTGCTCTTTTTGCCTGAGTCTTTGATGAGTTTCATGGAACAGGTCAATGTGGACAGACAAGAGAATGACAGCTTTGATGAAGATGCTCTTTATAATGCCGCAGATTTGGATGAGATAACACTTGGAAAAAAAGATGCAAATCTCTCTTCTCGTGTGAAGATGGATCTGGATATTTCATCAAGAGATGTAGAAGATTACCCTTTAGGCAAGGGCTTTTTACGCGATGAGTGGGATTATAAAAAAGAGGGCTACCTTAAAAAATATGTTCGTATCTATCCTCAAGTTGCCATCAATGTAGAGCCAATTGCGTTGCCAAAGCGATTAACTAAAATGATGAAAAGAATCCAATCTGAACTTGATTTGATGGAGCTTGACCGTGTGAAGATAGACAACCTTCCTTATGGTGATGAGATAAATTTTGATGCATGGATAGAGTACAGAGGGCATCAGAACAAGTCGAACCATCCACAGAGATTTTTTCAAACTTTTGAGAAAAAAACGCGTGATATGTCCACACTGCTGTTAGCCGACATTTCACTCTCAACAGAGGCAGGGGTTACGCAGGATATTCGTGTCATAGATATGATAAGAGATTCGTTGATGGTCTTCTCAGAATCACTTAATAGACTAGAAGACTCTTTTGGAATCTATGCTTTTTCATCCATTAAAAATAAAAAAGTTAATTTTCATATAGTAAAAAATTTCAGAGAGAAGTATGGAGATTTGATCCGCGGTCGCATAGATGTTTTAAAACCGGGTTACTACACTCGTTTGGGTGCTGCAGTGCGTGAGAGTGGAAAAATACTTCAAAAAGAGCAAAGCCAAAACAGACTCCTACTCATTTTAAGTGATGGAAAACCAAATGATACTGACAGGTATGATGGAAGATACGGCATAGAAGATACAAAAAAAGCCATAGATGAAGTACGGCAGATGGGAATTACTCCTTTTTGTATTACCATTGATGTTGAGGCGAGGGAGTATCTGCCCTATCTCTTTGGAAGAAACTCTTATGCGGTTATTCGTGATGCAAAGAAACTGCCAAAAGTTTTAACAGAAATTTATATGAATCTTACTAAATAACAAAGGAAAGAATGTATGTCACACAGTTACTATTTACCACAGGCAAATGAAGTAGAACTTTTTGAAGCCGCAGCGGGAATGAATCTGCCCGTACTTATTAAAGGTCCTACAGGATGCGGTAAGACGCGATTTATTGAGACTATGGGAGAAAAACTTGGTCGTGAAGTTTATACCGTTGTATGTCACGATGATTTGAGTGCGGCGGACTTGGTTGGTCGTCATCTTATAGATGAAAACGGCACATACTGGCAGGATGGTCCGCTTACAAAAGCGGTGCGAAACGGTGGAATATGCTACCTTGATGAGATTATTGAGGCGCGTAAAGACACTACGGTTGTACTGCACTCTTTGGCAGATTATAGACGTGTCTTGCCGATTGACAGAACAGGGGAGCTTATAGAGGCACATCCTGATTTTATGCTTGTGGTCTCTTATAATCCCGGTTATCAAAATGTTCTTAAGGGGATGAAACCCAGTACAAAGCAGCGTTTTATTTCGCTGAGTTTTACCTACCCTAAGCCTGAGATAGAAAAAGAGGTCATTATAAAAGAGAGCGGTGTTGATGAGTCAACAGCACAAAAACTTGTAAATATAGCAGGAGAGATTCGCCAGCTGAGTGACAGTGACATTCAAGAGGCTGTCTCTACAAGACTGCTCATCTATGCGGCAAAACTGATGGTAAAAGGTTTTGACCCTTATGAGGCGTGTATGCACTCTATAGTTGAATCATTAAGTGATGAAGAGGATGTCTTAGAAGTGTTGCAAAAACTCATCTCTCTTCACTTTGCAAAGGGTGAGTGATGGCAAAGAGTGTAACGCTTAAAGAGCCTTATCCACCGGGTGATTTTGCTATTTGGTTGGTAATCTACATTGAGCTTGTCACCTTTGGTTTGATGTTTTTAGGCTATGCTTTTTCAAGACATGCTGATGTAGCACTCTTTAACAAGTCGCAACTTCTGCTTAATCAAACTTCGGGCTTTATTGACACGCTCATTTTGATTACGGGGAGTTATTTTATTGTTAAGGCTGTAAACCTTGTAAAAGATGCAAAAGGTGAGCAGATAATAAAAGAGGCAAATCAAAAAGCCTCGAAGTGGGTGCTTGCAAGTGTTGTCTTTGGGTGTCTCTTTTTAGTCAATAAACTTTTAGAGTTTTCAGACATCTTTGGACAGGGAATATCACTCGATACTAACAAGTTTTTTATGTTTTATCTGTTACTTACGATGTTTCATTTTATGCATGTTACATTAGGAACCATCATTCTTTTTAATATTTTTAGAAGAACAAAAGCCTCTGCTTATAGTGCAGAAAATACGCGAGGTATAGAGACTGGAGCAGTATATTGGCACTTGGTAGATGTGTTGTGGATAGTGCTGTTTCCACTTATTTATATTATAAGGTAGTGAAAATGAAAAGAACAGTAGAGATGGTTTGGCTAGTTTTGATTGTGCTTACGATATTTGCATACCTTTTAGGAAAATTGCATTTAGCAAGTGGTTTTATGGTGGGCGTGCTTCTTTTTACTACATTTATAAAAGGGCAGCTTGTTATTGATTACTTTATGGGGATGAAAAATGTCTCTTTGAAGTACAGGCTTATACCGACAATTTGGCTTGTTATTGTCATCTCTTCTATTGCAGTCAGTTATTATTTATAAATTTATCGTATAATATTTATAAATTATTTATATAAAGGTATTAGAAGATGGAAGTTAGTTTAC
>JALVXQ010000117.1 GCA_027038255.1 Sulfurimonas sp.
GTCTTAGCAGTAGTATTTTATGAGAATACTTTTTCAGTATTAGATACATTAGTAACATATAGTGGAGAAAAAGTAAATGATTCATTTTTAATAGCTGTTATTTTTGCTATATTGTCATTAATTATGTCAATTATAGGTATTATATATAATTTATTTGACTTTGTCAAGAAAATCTATATAAAATATAGAGTTAAGATATAAATAACTATAATATGTTTCATTTTAGGAGTAAATATATGACATTTATAGAATTTAAAAAACTACTATTAGACGCAGAAATTAGTCTGCCAAAATTCAGTAAACTCATAAAGGTAAGTGAAAAAAACATTCAATCTTATAAAAAAAAGGGAGCAGTACCAAACACCATTGCTGTCATTGCAAAATGTTTTGCTGCGATGCATATAAAAGGGCTTGATTATAGAGAAAAGATTGAAGAATTGGGACTTGAAGCAAAAACAAAAAAAGGTGCTGGTTTTGCAAAAATAAAAAAGAAAGAGAAAGAGAAACCTCATGTAATATAATCGTAATAAAGCTATCTTATCATTCTCCATACCATTAGATGGAGATAAAGAATGAAACTGCGTGAATTTAATATAAAAACCGAAAATCTTGAACTTGGATATGCGCAAAGCGACCTTAATCTAGAAATTGTAGAAGAACATCTCTGCTATGAACTTGATGTTCCCCTAGAGTACATTAATAAGCTCGAAATTCTTAGAGACTCTCTATATGTCAAACTCACCGACTCAGTCAGGTACTTTAATGAAGATTGGTATGTCAATATGCAAAGGATTGCATAATGTTAGATGTAGAGAAGATGATACAAAAAAAATATCCAAAACTACAAAACAATAAAATCATTAAAGGTGCTATTTCAAAGTTTGCAGATTCCATTATTCATCAAGATGAGATCAATAAATTCTTAAAAAAGAACAGTCATCTTACTCCTTTGGAGTTTGTGGAACATGTGCTAGATGAGATGCAATTTAACTATTTAGTCTCAGATAAATACCTTGAAAACATTCCTACAGAGGGGCGTGTGGTTATCATCGCGAATCATCCTCTAGGTGCGCTTGATGCCCTCGCTCTTATTAAGCTCATTAGCTCTGTACGCAAAGATGTAAAAATAATCGCAAACGATTTTCTCAACACTCTTGTACCACTAAAACCCATGCTGCTCGACATCAACAACTTTAAAAACAAACAATCTAAAGAAGCTATTAACAAAATATACGATGCTCTCAATGCTGAAGAGGCGGTCATTATCTTTCCCTCTGGAGAGGTGAGCCGTGTAACACCGACAGGCATCAAAGACAAAAAATGGCACAAAGGCTTCTTGAAGTTTGCAAAACGCTCTAACAGTCCTATTTTACCTGTTTTCATAGGCGGGAAAAATTCAAAGACATTCTACTCTGTCTCTACACTGAACAAAAAACTCTCCATGCTCTTACTTTCAAACGAGATGTTCAAACAAAAGAACAAATCCATCGAAATAATTGTTGGGGAGCTCATTCCGTATAAAAATGTCGCACCAAAAGGTATAGAACAAGAGCAGCTTGTACGTCTTTATAAAAAACATCTCTACAATCTTAAAAAAGGAATCAGCCTCTTTACGACACAAAAGGCAATTGCCCTGCCTGAGGAGAGGAGGGATTTAAAAAAAGAGCTAAAAAAGTCCTCTCTTCTTGGTTTAACAAAAGACAATAAAAAGATATATCTGTATGAATACTCACTTGAGAACAGTACTGTTTTAAATGAACTCGGTCGTCTGCGTGAAATATCTTTTCGTAAAGTGGGAGAAGGTGCAAATAAAAAACGCGACATCGATAAGTATGACAGATACTACAAACATATCATACTTTGGGATGATGAGGCACTCGAGATAGTAGGTTCTTACCGTATTGGCCTCACAGAAGATATACGCACAAAACTCGGAGATTCTGCACTCTACACAAACACACTCTTTGACTATAATGAAAAGCTTAATGACTACCTCAATGACTCCATAGAACTCGGTCGCAGTTTTGTACAGCCAAAGTACTGGGGTTCACGGGCACTTGACTACCTCTGGCAAGGCATCGGTGCATATCTAAAAAACAATCCACAGATAAAATACATGTACGGTCCTGTCAGTATCTCCGCTAATTATCCAAAAGTCGCCAAAGATATGCTTTTGAATTTTTATGACCACTATTTTGGAGATACCGAGCATTTAATTAATGCGAAACTTCCTTATAAAATGAATCTCGATGATGCATATCTGCAGCAGTTCATCTGTGAACTTGATGGCAATGACTACAGCAAGGATTTTAAACTTCTCAAAAAAGCACTCGGGTTTTTAGAGTTAAGCGTTCCTACACTTTACAAACAGTATGCAGATCTTTGTGAAGAGGGAGGCATCCGATTTTGTGCATACAATATAGACAAAAACTTCTCCGATTGTGTAGATAGTTTCATTCTTGTCTCAGTTGACAAAATCAAAGCAAAGCAGAAAAAAAGATATTTTGGAAAATAAGACTTACAAAAATCAAAAAAAATTTCCTTTTTTAACTGTAAGTGCTGCAGTTTTACTTGTAAATATACATGGTAATCCTATATATTTACAAAATATTCATGAAGTACTAGCTATTAAAAAGAAAGTCGCTAAACAAGCAGCGAATCATCTTAGCATAAGCTCTTTATTGTAAGTGCATAATGCCCTCATTTGTAATGATTTGAAACATATCTTCTTTATGCATATTTTTTAAGCACTATTACATTAAAGGTTACAAAATATTGAGCTATACTATACGCAGATAAAATTCAGGAGAAAATTAATGGGAAAATTCGTTAATAACATAGAAGAGTTCTTTACATATTGTAACGAGAATGACGTTCAATTCGTAGATTTAAGATTTACAGACATCAAAGGTGCTTGGCACCATCTTAGTTACCGTTATAGTGCGGTAAACGTAGAAAATTTAGAAAATGGTTTCCCATTTGACGGTTCTTCAATCGAAAACTGGCAGCCAATCAATGAATCTGACATGCTTTTAAAAGCTGACGCGACAACTGCATTTTTAGATCCTTTTACTGCTGATCCTACTGTTATTCTATTTTGTGATGTATATGACATCTACAAAAATGAACTGTATGAAAGATGTCCACGTTCAATTGCTAAAAAAGCACTTCAATATGCAACTGACCACGGAATTGCAGATGCTGCATATTTTGGACCTGAAAATGAGTTCTTCATTTTTGATGATGTAAAATTTGTTGATAATATGAATGAAATTGGTTTCAAAGTAGATACTGAAGAGGGTGAGTGGAACTCAAACACTACTTATGAAGATATGTATAACACAGGTCACAGACCAGGAACTAAAGGTGGATACTTTCCAGTTGCACCAACAGACTCTATGGTAGATATGCGCGCAGAGATGATGCAAGTGTTAGAGCAAGTTGGTCTTGAAGTTATTCTTGGTCACCACGAAGTTGCACAGGGTCAAGGTGAGATTGGAATCGTTTTTGGTGATATCATCACTGCCGGTGACAATGTTCAAAAATACAAATATGTTTGTAAAATGATTGCACACTTAAATGGTAAAACATGTACATTTATGCCAAAACCACTCTATGGTGATAATGGTAACGGTATGCACGTGCACCAATCACTTTGGAAAGATGGTAAAAACCTTTTCTACAAAGAAGGAAACTATGGTAACCTTTCAGAATTAGCTGTAAACTACGCTGCAGGTATCTTTAAACACTCTGCTGCTGTTGCATCTTTTACAAATCCAACAACAAACTCATACAAGAGACTACTTCCAGGTTTTGAAGCACCAAGCATCTTAACTTACTCTGCTAAAAACCGTTCAGCTGCTTGTCGTGTTCCTTATGGAGCTGGTGAAAAAGCAACTCGTATTGAGATGAGATTCCCAGACAGTACTGCTTGTCCTTACCTTGCATTTGCTGCAATGATGATGGCTGGTCTTGATGGTATTTCTAACAAAGATGTTCCTGTTGGTCCTCTTGATGAAGATCTTTTCGAACTTTCTCAAGCAGAGATTGCTGAACGTGGAATTCCTCAAATGCCTCACACACTTCGTGAAGCATTAGAAGGTCTTGCAGGTGATTATGATTTCTTAAAACCAGTATTTTCAGAAACATTTATCAAAGCATATTTAGATTATAGATTTGAGCGTGACGTTATTCCTGATGAAGGACGTCCAACTGCTTACGAGTTTAAAACTACGTACCAGTGCTAATATTTTCTCCCTATTTGGGAGAAATCCTCTTTAAACAATAATATTTATCCTTTAAAATAAAAACTAACTCTAAAATTCTTTTTAAAAACTTCCAAATTCGCTATAATTCGCTCAAGATAGTTATGTAAGAGTGTACTATCAAAATTTCAAGTTAAAGGGTTCATTATGAATCACATTCCAAAAGGCAAATACAAGCCGTATCCAAAAATAGACTTGCCAAACAGAAGATGGCCGGACAATACAATTACAGAAGCTCCACGTTGGTGTAGTGTCGATTTACGTGATGGAAATCAAGCACTTATCAACCCTATGGACATGGACAAAAAACTTGAACTTTTTGCACTCTTACTCAAACTCGGATTTAAAGAGATAGAGGTCGGATTTCCTTCCGCTTCAAAAATAGAATATGACTTTTTACGCAGACTTGTCGACGACAAACTCATTCCTGATGATGTAACCGTACAGGTTCTTGTTCAGGCACGTGAGCATTTGATAGAAAAGACTTTCGAAGCTTTACGCGGTGTTAAAAAGGCAACTGTACATTTGTATAATTCTACTTCTGTTGCGCAGAGAAAAATAGTATTTTCAAAATCGCAAGAAGAGATTATTGGCTTAGCCCTTGATGGTGTTGATTTGGTCAAAAAATATGAAGCAAATCACGAGGGTACAATCTTTTTGGAGTACTCACCTGAGAGTTTTACAGGAACAGAGTTAGAGTTTGCAGCACGCATCTCAAATGAAGTAACAGCACGCTGGGGTATTTCAGATGAGAGACAAGTAATTATTAACTTGCCGGCAACGGTAGAGATGGCAACACCAAATATTTATGCAGATCAAATTGAGTGGATGAGCAGACATTTGGATAACAGAGAAAATGTAATCATCTCAACACATACTCATAATGACAGAGGCACCTCCATCGCGGCAACAGAACTTGCACTTTTAGCTGGAGCAGATAGAGTTGAGGGAACACTTCTTAGTAATGGTGAGCGAACAGGAAATGTCGATATCATTACCTTGGCACTCAACATGACAAGTCAAGGGATTTATTCAGGACTTGATTTTTCAGATGTCAATGAAGTTGTAGCAGTCGTAGAAAAGGTCACTGAATTGCCTACACACCCTCGTCATCCTTATGTTGGAGAGCTTGTTTATACTGCATTTTCCGGTTCACACCAAGATGCGATCAACAAAGGTTTAGCATATCAACAGGCAAAGGAGAACCCTTTTTGGGAAGTACCCTATTTGCCAATAGACCCAGCTGATGTTGGACGTACCTATGAGTCTATCATTCGTATCAACTCACAGTCTGGAAAAGGCGGTGTCGCTTATATTTTAGAAAAAAATTATGGCTACCATCTTCCTAAAGCGATGCATCCTGAAATTGGACGTGCTGTGCAGGCACTCAGTGATGAAAAGGGGAGAGAGTTAAGCCCTGAAGAGATTTTAGAAGTATTTAAAAATACTTACTTTCAAATCAAGGAGCATATCAGCTTCAAAGATGTCTCATTGACTTCTGATAATGGCAGATCTAAATGCACTCTCAACTATACACACAACGATAAAGAGATAGTTTCACAAGGTGCAGGCAACGGTCCTATTGATGCTTGCAAAAATGCCCTAATGCAAGAGTATGAAAATGATTTTACCGTGAAATCCTACTCCGAACACTCCTGCGGTGACAAAAGCTCTGCAAAAGCAGTCGCTTACATCGAGATACAGAGTAAAGAGATACTCTCTTGCTTCGGTGTTGGTGCAGACAATGACATTACTGTTGCTTCTATAAAAGCGATGTTTTGTGCGCTTAACAGGGCATTTTCGTAAAGCTTTTTTATGCCAAAAGATAAAAGTCAAGCACTCCTAGCTGAGATAAACTTACTTTTTCAACGCGTAAAGATCAAAGAGCTCCATGCGAGTTCTTGTGACCAACTTCCTCAAAAGATCATGGATCTTGTTACCTCCTTTGAAGAGCAAAAAAAAAGAGATGCAAAGACCATAAAAAATCAATCCTACTTTATTAAGCAAATAGACCAACGCACCATAAAAGTCAATGCATCCAGCCAAAAAAAAGACAGGATGCTCAGACAGCAGTCTAAAATGGCAGCTATGGGTGAGATGATGGATGCTGTAGCTCACCAGTGGAAACAGCCTTTAAACTCTCTGAGCATGATAAATGACATGCTCATGGATGATTTTAGAAACGGCCTTGTAGATGAGGCCTACATCCAAGATGTCACTGAAATGACCCATATACAGATTGCCCATATGATAAACACTCTCAATGAATTTAGAACCTTCTTTAGACCATCAAAAGACACGCAAGATTTTTCTGTTGCAGAGTGTCTTGAAAGTGTTCAGATTCTGATGAAAGATGAACTCTTAAAAAACACTATTGCCATAAGTGTTGATGTTGAGGAAGATCTCATACTCCATGGACAGATCAATGAGTTTAAACATCTTTTTTTAAATCTCATCAGTAATACCATTGATGCTTTTAATGAAAAAGAGAGCACAAACCGAACAATAGTGATACGAACCTATAAAAATGAGAATTATGGAGTTATTGAGTTTGAAGATAATGCCGGTGGAATTCCACAGCATGTCATTAACTCTATTTTTAAACCTAATGTCACAACAAAAGCAGATGGTAAAGGAACAGGTATCGGGCTTTATATGAGCTCACAGATTGTACAAAAGCACAACGGTTCCATTACTGTGAGCAATGTCAACGAGGGCGCAATATTTAGCGTCTCGTTAAAACTTTAAAATACCAACTCCTCTTCCGGATTATTAATCTGCTCTGACCTTGGCGGTTTAGATATATCGCTAAAGTACTCTTTTCTTTTGCCTATATTTACTTCAATAATCCCCTCCGGAACATCAAATTTTCTTTTTATCTGCGGGTAGAGCTTTAAAACATCCCTAAAATAATTTGCAAAAGCAGGACCGGCTATTCTGCCTCCTGTCTCTCTTTTATACATCGGCGTATTGTCATCATTTCCAAACCATACAACTGTCTCTATAGTTGGAGAGTAACCTGCGAACCAGCCATCAATATTATTGTTGGTTGTTCCTGTCTTTCCTGCGAGTTCTATGCCTCTTACCCCTGCTCTGCGACCTGTACCTCTTCTAACAACATCCCGTAAAATTGTTGTCATTATAAAAGACTGCGTTGGCTCCGTAATAAAGTAAGAAACCGGTTTTTCTTCATAAATCGTCTCATTGCGTTTGTCAATAGAGTGAATCAGATGTGGAACAACTTGCTCCCCATAATTTGAAAAGGAGGTGTAATACTGTGCTAATTCTAAAGGTGAAACAGACATAGTTCCAAGCGCAATAGAGAGATCATTTGGGATATTTTTAATATGAAATTTCTTCAAATCTTTAAGTAGTTCATTTAGCCCTATATCGTTAACAAGGTTAATAGTTGCAAGATTACGGGAGTGCACCAGAGCATCTCTGAGACTAATTAAACCTTTGTAGTTTTTCTCATAATTTCTTGGGCGCCACTTCATCTCTTCACCATTTTTTTCATACTCGTATGTTTTGGCAATATCTACAAGTTGTGTAGCTCCCGAATAACCTAAATCAATAGCCACCTGATAAATAAAAGGCTTAAAAGCAGAACCCGGTTGGCGTCTTCCCTGTGTTGCTCGATTATAAGAACTTTTTTTATAGTCTACTGAGCCAACAAGTGCCAAAATATCACCTGTCTTTGAGTCAAGAGAAACAAGTGCCCCATTAAGCTGTGAGACATTAACATCTTGGAGTTTAAACTCTGTATCCCCTTCAGCTTCTGCTTTTTTCAACGCCTGCTGCTCTTTTATTTTATATTTATCTATACGCTTCAGAGCCAAATCATAGGCATACTCTAATGATTGACGACCTGCCTGCTGGAGTCGTAAATCAACTGTTGTATATATCTCATACCCACCAGTTTTGAGGTCATGAATTCCCATCTTTCTAAAACGGCGTGCCACTTCATCTACAATGAAAGGTGCCTTGTTTTGTGTCAGTGTTTCATCATACACAGTCGGTCTCTCTGCGAGTGCTTTTTCAAAAGTTGCATCATCTATCCAGCCCAAAGTATGCATTCTGGTGATGACACGGTTTGCCCGTCCCATGGAAATTTCATAATTTTTTGTAGGAGCATAGGTCGATGGTGCTTTTGGAAGTCCTACCAAAATAGCCATCTCTTTGAGTGTCAAATCAGAGAGTTTTTTGTGAAAGTAACCATCTGCTGCAGTTTTTACACCATAATAGCCATGTCCAAAATAGATCTCATTAAGGTAACGCTCTAAAATCTGCTCTTTTGTCAGGGCATGTTCTAATTTAAAAGAGTAGATGAGCTCTTTTATCTTGCGTGAGAGTTTTTTCTCACGTGTCAAAAGTTTGTTTTTTACCAGCTGTTGGGTGATTGTACTGGCACCTTCAACCATCTTTCTTGCTTTAAGATCTTTAATAACTGCACGAAAAATCGCATCAAAATTAACACCGGAGTGTTCAAAAAATGTTGTATCTTCTATGGCGACCAGTGCTTCTACGATACGAGAAGGAATCTCTTCAAACGGTGCATAATAACGGTGCTGCTTATCAAAAATATTAGCTATTTTTTCTCCGTTTTTATCATAGATTCTACTCGTTTGTGCCGGTTTATAATCTACGAGTGAAGAGACATCATAATCATACGCAAAGTAGTAGTAAGCTACTACCATAAAAGGGGATAAAAACCCTAAAAATAAAAGTGTAAAAAATATCTTTTTTATCATGTTCTAAAATTCCTGTTTGCAAAATTTGCTTCTATTAATATTTTTGTATATTGCTCTTTTGGATTGTTAATCACTTCAAGCATTTTACCATTTTCTATCAAAACACCGTTCTTTATTACACAAATATCTTCACACAACTCTTTTGCTGAGAGTATATCATGTGTTACAAAAAGCATTATAAAGTGCTCTTTTTTCTGCAGCTCACGCAACAGGGCAAGTATAACTTTTTTTGTACGAGGGTCCAATGCCGTTGTCGGTTCATCCAAAAGCAGTAACTTCGGCCGCTTCTCCAGAGCCATGGCGATGACAACACGCTGCAGCTGTCCGCCTGAAAGTTCCGGTGGAAATCGTTCTAAGAGTTCAAGGTCTAAACCCACTTCGCCAAAAAGCTCCTCAAGACGTGCCTTATCAACAAAAAACTGTTTTTTTATCTTTGTCAGCGGAGAGAGTGCTGTAAAAGGGTTTTGAGGAACGAAACCTATGCTCTTTCCCGTTATAAGTTTAAAGTCGCTCTCATATTCTAACGTGCATTTCATACTGTTTGGCAACATACCCAGTAATGCTTTGAGTGTCAGACTCTTTCCGCTCCCGCTTTGACCAATCAGTGCCAGAGAGGAGTCAATTGTAAAAGCGATATCAAGCAGACATTTTTCCTGAAAAAATATTTGCAGTTTTTTTACTTCTATCATAATAGTCCTGCCAACTCTTTACAAACTCTCTGCAGGCTCTCTTTGCTCTCACCCAAACGAGCAATCAAACGAATGATAGCACTCGGTACTGTCGGTTGACGAATAGCACCTACACCATACCCTTTTTGTAGTAGTACCTCTTTAATAGCTATGACTTTTCTGTTGTCTCCAACAGGAACAGGAACGATTAATCCATCAATTTGTATGCCGAAAATATCAGCAACTAGCTGCTGACGCTCTTTTATCTCCACACGTAACTCCTCTGCGTGAGCCAAAATATAGCGTAGAGAATTATGTGCCAAAAGCGTGTCATACAAAGAGAGTGATGTTGCATAAATAATGGGTTTTGCACGGTTGAGCAGATACTCAACAATATGCTCATCTGCCAAAATAAACGCTCCAAAACTTCCATATGCCTTACCAAGTGTCCCCATTTTTATATGATTACTCTGCACTGTTATACCGTAATGTTCATATATACCCATTAAATGTTCACCGACAACACCGCTGCTGTGTGCCTCATCAACAATCAAAAGTGCATTATTCGCATCACAAATTGTAAAGACCTCACGTGAGCATAAATCACCATCCATAGAGTAGATGCCCTCAACAGCGACAATGTTTCTTTTAGCCTCTGAGTTTTGCAGCATCTCACGCAAGGCCTGCATATCATTATGCGGAAAAAAAGTGACATCAATAGCACTAAGTTGGGAAGCAAGCACCCCTGAAGCATGATACAGTTCATCCATAAAAAGCTTATCACCTTTACGCACAAGTGATTCTATGAGTGCGATATTTGCATTAAAGCCACTCCCTAAAACGATGCCTGCTGCAAAACCATTTACCTCACACAACGCATCTTCAAAATCTTTATGAATTTGATGGTATCCGTTGACTAGCATCGAAGCCTTTGTTGCATGAACATCATTTTTTTCCAATGCAGTGCAGGTTTTTTGATGCAGTTCTTTGTTGTGTGCCAAGCCCAAATAATCATTAGAAGCAAAATCATGCAAAGAGCTTGAGACTACTTCTCTCATTCTATATCTTCCTGCACGCTTGAGCGCTTCTAACTCTTTTTCGTAAAAATTCATCCAACTTCTACCCTGTTCCTACCATTTTCTTTTGCTTGATACAAGGCTTTATCAACTCTTTTGTAAAGGTAATCTTTCTCTTCACCATGAATGTACTGTGCAACACCAAAACTCATCGTAATTGGGAGAATCTCTCTGTCGTTTTCAATCAATACTCTTAATTTTTCTGCAATTTTTTGCGCATCCTCTCTTTTTGTATGCGGAAGTATAATCATAAACTCTTCTCCACCAATTCTACAGACTGCATCACCCTTTCTAAGAGCATTTTGTATTAATTCTGCACTATGGACCAATACTTCATCCCCAACACTGTGTCCATGCTCATCATTAATCTTTTTGAAAAAATCTATGTCAATCATAACAACCGACAAATCATAATGGTATCGCTTGGCATTTTTCATCTCTACTTCTATCTGATTTTCATAGTATCTACGATTATATATGTTTGTTAGAGTATCTTTCGTATTTATCTTTTCCAGCTCATTTTTGTAGATCTCTTCTTTGGTAATGTCTGAAAATATCACACTGTAATGATCTTTTTCCTCCGAAATAAGTGCTGCATTGATTAAAAAATAATAAATTTTTCCTTCAATATTCATTTTTACTTTATGTGTTTGTTCTGGAGAATCCAACACTGCATCAAGCCAGCCATATTCTTCACTTCCTCTGTCCTGATAGCCCTCTTCTGCAACAAAGAAATCGCATATACATCTGTTTTCTTTTCTAAACGCATCTAAAGTTTTATATTGAGTAAAATATTTGAAAAAAGTTCTGTTCGCATCAATAATGCTTTTTCTATCATTAAGTAAAATTATATTGTGAGAAGAATCAATAATATTTTTATAATAGATTTTTTGTTGTCTCATTCTATAAAACATAGTGATATTTATTACACCTGCCACAGACATTAAAAAAAGCAGTGTAAACACTATCCATCTAAATTTAAAATGTGCTAAATCTTTACTTTTTATAGAATCTAATTTTTTAAACGCGAAATAGTGCCCTATTGTTTTACCTGTAATATTTTTCAATTGGTAATCAACTATAAAATAGTTATCTTTTATGACATACTCTTTATTAAAAAAGTTTTCAACTCCATATTTCAAGAGTATATCTCGAAGTTTTTTTGGTGCAGCATAATTTG
>JALVXQ010000118.1:0-2445 GCA_027038255.1 Sulfurimonas sp.
GATCCATACTCCCCCAAGATGTAAGATTTGAGTGACCGCTCTTTTGCATCTGCTCCTGCTGCTTTATTAAAAGTAATCTTTTGAGGAGTTACAAGCAGTGTTGTAATAGCATCTACAATAGTCGATTTTCCAGAGCCAATGTCACCTGTTAAGAGTCCATTATGCTTGTTAAGTGCTAGTGTTACAATCTCTTTGTCGTAAGTTCCCCAATTATACAAAGAGAACTCTTGCAGACGAAATCCCGTAGTCGTATCATCTTCTGCAAAATCAAATCTTAACTCCATCTTTCCCCCTTGTACTCTTGCAGTTTTGCCTCAAAGTCACTCAACCACTGGGCATCTACAAATGCTTTAAGCGCACTGCGTATCTCATAACTCTCTTCAGTTGATTTGAGCTTTTTTAAAAAACCTAAATCTTCCACTTTTTTGATGATACTTTCCACCTCTTTACGTAACTTTACCTCATCTAAACGCTCTTGCAAAAAAAGAAGCAGATTTTGCACTATCTCCTCTTTTGTAATGACTGCTCGACTAGAGTCACTCTGCATCTCAAAATCAACAAGCCTTTTTCTCAACAGTACGCACAAAAGAGAGACTTTATAGCTCAACTCTCGTGAGCTTATCAGTTTGGGAAGTTGCGGGGCATCTTCATCTTGCTCTATTGTCTTTAAGTATGCATACCCTTCTGTCTCATCCACTTCAAGTGCAAGCCCTATCACAGAGAAGTAGTCACTTATTACACCACGGCTGTTCTCTACCATCTCAAGCCACGCATTTTCATTATCACTCTTGTAAAAAATCCCTTTTATAAGCAAAATCGTTGCTACTTTTGCATCATAGTTCATCTACACATCCCTCACAAATATAATCTTAGGCAGTATCACTTTTTTTCTTCTTTTATCCATATCTTCTATGGTTATACTCTCTTTTTTTCTCTCATCTATCACAACACTCTCACTCTTTTTTGCCAAAGAGATATACCCGACAAGTTCTGAGATCCCTTTTGTAATTGGGTAATACTCTACAATCTCGGAGAGTTTTACCTGTGGTTTTTGCATCAGTGTTTTATTGATATTTTGAAGCAGTTCTGTCTCATCTACATAAAAAAGGTTGTAAAAACTCTCCATATCAAGCTCCATCTCCTCCTCACGCAGCTCTTTTGTAAAATTTTGTGCCTGTTTTAGTCGGTAGAGAGACTTTGAAAATATAGAATTTATAGCCACTTTATGCCCTGCTACAGTTGTAAAATCTCTCTGCTTTGGAAGATCGGTTTTGACCTCAATGGCACTCTTTTCTATCTGCTGAACAAGTTCTAAAATACGCCTGTTTTCCACCCACACCCTATCATCTAAAAAGCGTCTTAGCTGCTCTATGAGCTTAGAAGAGAGTTGAAAAACTTTTTCGCCGTTTTTTAACAGAGTAAATTTAAGATCACTCATCTTTCGCTCTCTATCTAGCTGTGCAATACTCTCAATAGTGTAGAGATTTTCAAGAAGCTGTGAAAACTTTTCACTCCGTTTCGTATCACTCAGCAGTTGCCAAAAAGCAAAAAAGCTCTTCCCTTGATCACTCTGGCGAATATCATCTTCACTCTCAAAGATAGAGCCAAGTACTTCCCCTTTTGCACTGTTGCCCAAAGCAATCTTCTCCATTGCCGCTCTGTTAAGTGCCAGAAAGTTATACTCAATCTCACTAAAATCATAGGTAAGTTTTCGCACCATCTCCTCTATCTGCATATAGTGCTCTTTGATGCGTGAATTGTCAAAACGAATATCTTGTTTTGTGTGAATAGCCTCTATTTCTTGTGTGAGTTTCTCTTTTTTAGCCTCTAACTCGACAATCCTCTGCTCATCACTCAAGGTTGTCTCAAACTCCAACTCTTCAAGCAGTTCAAAGATAATGTTAAACTTACTGCGACTCCCGACAAACTCTTTTTTCTCCAAAGACTCTACAAATTCTAACGCCTTTTGCGTAGAAGGTGTCAGTTCATAGAGTGCCTCATCTGCACTATCGTGGTATTTCCGCAGATACCCATTTTTTTCACTTACAAAATCATCAAGGTACGCTTTGGCTTCTTTAGGGTAAGCATTTGAATAAGTATCGTTTAATGTATAAAGATAATCATCCAGATAAGAGAGAATTTCGGAGTGTTGCAGGGTAATTTTTTTATTTTTTACAAAAGTAAAGTAGAAAAAGGAAAGAGTAAAAGCAAAATTGTCACTCTTTAAGAGCTTAAGTGTACGGTTGTGCTCTTGAAGATTTTTTAGTTTTTCGTAAATCATTGATTATGGAACTTAAATTTAAGCAACACTTTTCAATGTTAATTCCAGCATGCTATCTATACTTAAATGATAATCAATCGATTCCCATTCTATTCCTGTATTCATGCAAATAAATTTATAATCTTTTAATTCTGTTAAAGAGGCTTTTTTCAGTGCTTCATACC
>JALVXQ010000118.1:2455-2841 GCA_027038255.1 Sulfurimonas sp.
CCATTCCATCGGTGTTGATATGATGCGACCATCTTCTAATTTCACATGAAGATACTCATCATCGAAGTGAACTTCTTTGCCTTTATTCAAACCATTCATTCAAAATCCTTCTAAAATTTCCTTCTCTTTTCTCATATTATAGCAAAATTTAGAGCATCTCTTTCATCTCATCTTCCGTAAGTGTCCCTACACCCAAACTCACAGCTTTGTCATACTTGCTTCCTGCATCTTCGCCATATATAACATAATCCGTCTTCTTACTCACACTTCCTGAAACCTTCGCACCAAGAGATTCTAACATCTCTTTTATCTTTGGTCTCGGTTCGCTCATCGTTCCTGTCAACACTACTGTTTTGCCTTTAAAAGGGTTCTCTCTTGCCTCTTCT
>JALVXQ010000119.1 GCA_027038255.1 Sulfurimonas sp.
CAAAGTATCAGGTTTTAGAGGCTTTAGTCTTTGGTGCTGATTTTATTTTGCTCATCGCCGCGGCACTCTCTAAAAAAGATCTTAAAGACCTGCTCAACTATGCACGCCATTTAGGTTTGGAAGTGCTTGTTGAGGTGCATGATAAAGCTGACCTGGTAAAAGCCATCTATGCAGGTGCAGATATCATCGGAATAAACCACAGAAACCTGCAGACCTTTGAGATGGATATGGAACTCTCTTATAAACTGATTCCGCTCATTCCAAATGGCAAAATCATCGTTGCGGAAAGCGGTATCTATGAGCATGGACAGCTTGAAGATTTAAGCAAAGCCGGTGTCGATGCGTTCTTAGTCGGTGAATCGTTGATGCGTCAGGAAGATGAAGCAGCAGCACTTAAAAAATTAAAATATGGAGAAGCATAATGAAAAAGATTTTTTTATTTTTAGCTCTTGTCATCGCACTTACTTTTAGTGCATGTACACAAGAGACACAAAACAAACTAGGACGCAGCATTCAAAACTGGACAGGAAGCAATGGCGTTTTAGATATCTATATGGGTGGTAAACTTGTACAGCGTTTTATTGACATTGACAAGTTGACAACGGCTACTGCAACAGATGGAACATCCCCACGCAACTATAGATACGGGTATGGATATCTCGACAAAAATTTTAATTTAAAAAAAGATGCAGGCGAGAAAAAACTTTACTTTGAGATTAGTAACTATTCAACACCTTATGTTTTTTATGAAAATCCTGAGAATTGATTCGTGAATGTTATAGCGCTCTTTAAAAAATTTGTCTCCACAAAAAGTGAAACACCGGATGATGGTGGACTTTTAGATTTTATAGCAGAGTATTTGTCTGATTTTAAAGCTCTGCGAGTTGATTCTAACGGGGTGAAAAATCTTTTTATCTCTAAAAAATTTGGCGAGGGTGAGCATCTCTGTTTTGCAGGGCATGTTGATGTCGTTCCTGCCGGTGATGGTTGGAATACACCGCCTTATGAAGCGGTAGAAAAAGAGGGTTACATCTACGGGCGCGGCACACAAGATATGAAAAGCGGTGTTGCAGCTTTTGTGCAAGCGCTTAAAGATGCCCAAAACTTCTCAGGCACGCTCTCATTGCTTTTAACGTCAGATGAAGAGGGTGAAGCGACAGACGGGACGATAAAAATGCTTGAGTACCTTAAAGAAAAGGAGATGCTGCCTGATGTCTGCGTAGTAGCAGAGCCTACGTGTGAAGAGAACTTTGGCGATGCCATTAAGGTCGGTCGCCGTGGAAGCATTAATGGGTATCTCACACTTAAAGGGAAGCAGGGACACGCAGCTTACCCTGAAAAAGCCATCAATCCCATCCATCAAATAGCTAAACCGCTTGCAGAGATGGCAGGAGTTGATTTGGATAATGGAGATGAGCACTTTGCCCCTTCGAAGTTCGTTGTAACCGACATTAGGTCTGGTATGGAAGTGACAAATGTTACGCCAAATGAGCTGAAAATGATGTTCAATGTGAGAAATAACACGAAAACTACACAAAAAGAGATTAGAATGTTTGTTGCAAAGTATCTGGATGGTTTGGATTATGAACTGCGTCTCACGCAAGGCTCATACCCTTTTAAAACTGATACAGATACAAAACTTGTAAAAATGATTGATGCTGCCATTGAAAATGTGACAGGTGTCAGACCGAAACACTCAACAGCAGGTGGGACAAGTGATGCCCGTTTTGTTGCTGCTTTTGGCATAGATGTCATTGAGTTTGGTGTGAAAAATGATACGATTCACTCTGTCAATGAGCGCACAACAAAAAAAGAAGTTGAAGCGTTACATAAAGTTTTTGCAACTTTAATTCAAAATTGGGAATAATGATGAAATATATAATGATATGGGTACTTTTGGCCGTAGCACTTTTCGGCGATGCGTTAAACTGGTCAAGTGATTATGAGGCTGCTTTAAGTAAAGCGCAAAAAGAGCACAAACTTGTCTATATTTTGATTACTTCTGTAGATTGCGGCTGGTGTAAGAGATTTGAGCGTACAACGCTGCAGGATGCTGGAATAAAAAAGAGGTTGCACAAAGAGTTCATCACTGTACATTTTACACGTGAACTTGATTTTATTCCGAAAAAATTTAAAACTGCACCGATTCCAAGACACTATTTTACAGATTCTAAAGGGACGATTTTGTACAATTCCTTAGGTTATAGAGAAGTGGACACTTTTAATGCATTTATGGATAATGCAGAAGAAAAATATGAAACGAATCAAGAGGAGAAAAAGTAGATGAAATTTGTGCAAACAACTAAAGCACCATCAGCAATAGGACCCTACTCACAAGCAGTAGTAGTAAATGAGATGGTATACACCTCCGGACAGATTGCATTAACGCCTGCAGGCGGAGATGAGCTGCTCCGTGAAGATGTTGCTATTCAGACAGTGAGAGTGTTGGAAAATTTACAAGCAGTACTTGAAGAAGCCGGAAGTTCAATGCAAAAGGTAATTAAAACGACTATTTTTTTGGCAGATATGGATTCTTTTGCGATAGTAAATAAAATCTATGAAGAGGCTTTTGGTGCTCATAAACCGGTACGCTCAACAGTAGCGGTAAAAACACTTCCTAAAAATGCTTTAGTAGAGATTGATGCTGTAGCATTACTCAACGATTATTCTTACTAAATTCGAGCTTTAGGTAAGAATTAAACAAAACTTAAAGCTTAGTTGGATATAATTCCGCACTTTTTGTAGAAATACAACCTAAAAATATTTAAGGACCATAGATGTACGCAATTATTAAAAATGGTGGTAAGCAGTATAAAG
>JALVXQ010000120.1 GCA_027038255.1 Sulfurimonas sp.
GTGGGAGCACTCAGTAACGAAGCACTCTCCGTTGTGAAGAAAAATTTTACAAAAGAGCCTAAAAAGATAGGAACACCTTTTAAAGTAATGGCATCACTCGATCACATCAAACTTGTCAGCTCCATTTTGGAGGAGAACTCACTTGAAGAGATTTTACGTTTTTTCATTAAAAATATGGAGTTTAACGGTCCTTTTTATGCGGCAAGTCTCGATGATATGCTTGAAGCCTCACGCATTGTGGATTCGTATGATCTAGACATTGCGACAAAGTATAGCCTTGCCTGTGCACCGCTGACTTTGAAGTCTTCTTACATCATTGAGGCGTATGAAAGTTACATTCACTCTCTGGAGAAAAAAGAGCCTATCTACTACCATCCTCCAAGACTGCAGGGAAGTTATGCACAGACTTCGGACGAGCTGCTGCGTGCGGAAGATATGGTCAAGGAAATATCCCTCTATCTTTGGCTTTCATACCGGTTTGAGGATTATTTTGTAGATGAGCAAAAAGCACGACAGTATCGCGGTGTCATTAACAAATATATAGAAAATACGTTGCAGCAGACACAGCTTGCACAGGTTTGTAAACTCTGCTCCGTACCACTGCCGCATAATTCAAAATATGCAATATGCCAGTCCTGTTTTAAAAAGTACTATACCCATAAACGAGGACCGAGACGCTCTCCTCGTTAGCCTTTTTTAACTCTTAAATTCATCAATAGTCGCTTGGAGGGATGCAGCAACCTCTACAAGCTGAGCAACATCACTTTCGATGCTTGTTACGCTTGTTCTGTTCGCAGTTGAGAGTACTTCGATATCGGAGATATATTTAATGATTTCGTGAAGGCTTGCACTCATATTGAGACTGTCATCTTTTGATTTGTTTGCCGCTTCTATTGAGCTCTCCATCGCTTCTGTTGTGATGTTAATCTTTTCTTCAACATCGTGTGAAACATCTGAAAGTGCTTCTATGTTTTTTGTATTGTCAGCCATTTTATCACTGACATCATTGATGGACTGTACAATGGTGCTGACTGTGATATCTATCTCCCCAAGTCCTTTTTGTGTGCGTTCTGCCAATTTTCTCACTTCATCGGCGACGACGGCAAAACCACGTCCGTGTTCGCCTGCGCGTGCCGCTTCTATGGCAGCATTCAGTGCTAGCAGATTTGTCTGCTCGGCAATCTCTCGAATGATGTTAAGTACATCTTTTACCTGATCGGCATCTGTTTTTAAAGAGGAGAGCTCTTCAAGAAGCTGAGATTCGGTATCGACAAAATTGACAACTTCCTGACTTAAAGTATTGAGAGAACCTTTCGCAGAGAGAAGCTCCTCTTCTGATGCCTGGATTTTTTCTTGTGTCAGTGCAGCTGTCTCTATGGTCTCATCAAGAATAGTTTGAATATTTTCACTTTTTTGAGCGGTTTTTTTCACCAATGCCTGCTCTTGCTGCGTGCCTTCTCGAATTACATGTGAAGCCATCTCTATCTCATTGGCTATCTCTTTGTTTTGATGTCCGAGACGTTTTACGTCTGTGATTGTGCCTTGAATCATCGCAATGAATTTGTTGACTTCATTGGCCGTTTCCCCAAACTCATTTCCTTTTTTGTGAGCAAGTCTCTTTGTGAGGTCCTTGTCTCCGCTGACCAAATCAGCAATCTTATCTCGTAAGGTATTCAGCGGTGTGAAAATCTCACGAACAAAAAAGATAGTGGCTACAAGAGTAAAAAGTATGCCTGCAAGGATGAGTGCAATCATTAGTGTTGTGTTCGTGCTGCTAATTTCAGCATCATTTTTCTCTAAAGAGATGACCAAATCCATAGCGCCAAGTACATAGCCGACTTTGACATTGTAGTGACACTGCAGACATCTTTTTTCTGCAATCATTGGTTTTATCATGCGGATGGTATGGTGACCCTGCATATTTTTTTCTAGAATTTTTGTAGTTTTATTATTGAGAGCCGTTCGAATGAGGGCATCTTCAGTGAACTTTTCATTGGGCGCATAGACTTCAAGAACAGCTTTTGATTTTATGATATCAAGATGCTTTATGCCATCAATCTTTCTTGCATGTTCAAAAGCATTTTGGACAACTTCAGGGTCTCCCATCATCATACTCGTTGTCATGGTTTGGAAGATGGATTCGCTCAACATTTTAAGTGATTTTTTTGCTGTAGAGTTGGAGAGCTCATGCAGTGTTGCAGAGAGATAGTAAGTGATGGAAAACAGACCAATAATACTAAGAGTGAGAATGGAAACTATAACTTTTGATTTTACTGATGCAAACATGACAAATCCTGTGACGCTTTAATAATAAATTTTGTAGCTATAATTGTAGCAGAATATTGTCCTGTGAATGTCTCAAAGTAATCACATCGAATAGATAAGCAGTTCAATCTGCTTTAAAAGTTCCTTATTTGTGTTTTCCTGACTCGCAGAATAAGCAAGTGCAGCACCGGCACCGACACCCTCTTTGGCCTCTCCCTCATCATATTTGTGCAGGAT
Organism: Sulfurimonas sp.; assembly: GCA_027038255.1. Lineage (GTDB taxonomy): Bacteria > Campylobacterota > Campylobacteria > Campylobacterales > Sulfurimonadaceae > Sulfurimonas. The sequence continues at coordinate 2,503 of JALVXQ010000120.1, forward strand.
GGGAATTTCTGTTTCTGCAAAACTGAAAGTTGTATAAATTGCATGTGGTCTGTAACTGAGGTTTTCTAAAATATGGGCAATATTGGCATTTTTATCTTTGGCTACCCACTGCGTTGTAGCAAGTGTGATATTACTGTGATTGACGCGCATCAAAACATCCTCACGCAGCTTGTCTGCGATGAGCAGGCAGGCCGCCATCTGTGTTCCGCCGGCTAAGACAATGTGAAAACGTCGGCTGGCCTCTAATAAAAAACCTGCAGAGAAAATGAGCATATTGTCACTGACAATGCCGAGCTTTTCGAAGTTGCTCATAGTATCGTCCACAAGCGAGAGGGCTTTATTTATGGTCTCTTTTTTAATGTCGTTTGGAACATGCAAAAAACTTGATGAAAAGTCATCGGCTATGTCAAAACCAAGTGCAAGTGCAGAAGCTGCTGCCGTTGTCGTTCCTGCAGGCGTGCTTTCGCCTAAAATGAGATAGTTTCCTTTGAGCTCATATTCACGGCCGGCTTTGCGTCCTTTTTCAAAGATTCCTGCAGCATCTATGTTGGCTCCTTTGTCAATGCGCCCAGAGGGCTCAATGCCAAAAGAGTACACAAGGCAGTTTTGCGGTTGCATGACAAGCCCGAGGTCAAATATCTCTATGCTCGCAAAAGGAGAGAGATTGTGGCTTGCACGGGTAATGAGCGCAGGGGTCGGTACACCTGTTGGTGTCTCAGCCAGCTCACCGAGTGAAAAAACCTTTTCTGTGGAGATAAATTCCGCATCAAGCGTTGGTGTGAGAGGAATCATACCTGGAATGCCGGCTTGCGTGATGCCCTCTATTTCACAAGTTTTTGTAACACTTGCAGCTAAAACAAAGTCAGCTTTTCCTTGGGGTAAACTCTCTTCTTTGTCTGTAAAAATATTGTAAATTTTCATAATTTCTTATCCTTAGTGAATGAGTGTCGCAATAATAGCAAAAAGAGCTAAGAGTCCGATAATTGCACTGTCGATTTTTTTGGCAAAACGTAGCATATTTTGTAGATCTTTTGCCTCAATATTTTCTCGTCCTTGCCCAAAAAAGGCTTTCTCTTTGACAACACCGAAGTAAGAGGTGTCGCCACCGAGTTTGATGCCAAGAACAAGTGCCATTGCAGTGATGGGATGTCCTGCATTTGGGCTTTCATGTTTTGCGCCATTTTTGTAAAAAGAGAAAAGTTTTCTTTGTTTGCCCACAGCCATAATGAGCAGGGCTGTAATGCGTGCAGGAATGAAGTTGACAAAGTCATCAAGGCGTGCTGCAAACTTGCCGAAATTTTCATACCGTTCATTTCTGTAGCCGACCATCGAGTCCATTGTGTTAATGGTTTTATAGAGAATGATGCCGGGCAGTCCAAAGAGCAGCAGATAAAAAAGCGGTGCGATAACGCCGTCATTCAGGTTCTCAGCATAGGTCTCAATGGCAGCCTTATAAATATCGCTCTCGCTGAGATTCTCTGTGTCACGTGAGACAAGTTGTGAGAGCAGCTCTTTTTTGTTCTCTGCGTAGAGTATCTCTGCCACAGAGTCATAAAGCATTTTGTGTGCGAGGAACATTGAAGCAATCAAGGCACTGATAATGATGGTGATTGCAGGTGCTAAAAGCTGTAGGTAAAAATAGATAGCAAAAGCAAAAAAGCTTACAACAGCTAAAACGAACCCAACTAAAAAAATACCTCTTCGTTTTGAGTCTTTGTAAAACTTCTCTTCAAAAAAGGAGATGATATCTCCTATGTAAATAATGGGATGCTTTAAAAAAGGAAATTCGCCGAAAATCTTGTCTATGAGGTACGCTAAGAGTGCAATATAAATGTTAGTGAGTATCATCTTTCAATCTTTCTATAATATAATCTAAATCTATGTGCTTGTGAATATGCTCTGCAAAGTTCTCGATGGATGCCGCTTTATAGGACTTAAAATCATAACCTTCGTAGGCAGGATTTATCTCACGAAAAATCTTTTTACGCAGTGCATCGTTGTCAAAAAGGCCGTGTACAAAAGTGCCGTAGAGATTCTTGGCTTTTTTGGCTCTTTTTTTCGTGACACCGTTGTGAATCTCATACCCCTCACACATAGTTCCAAAAAGATTATAACACCCTTTTGTTAGCACTTTGTTAGCGTGAAATGTTACTTCACCTTTTAGTCGGGCAAGTCCTGGCATTTCTTGTATGTCAGACTCTATACACTCTTTATCGATTAAGCGCTCAAAGAGCATCTCATAACCGCCGCAGACAGCGACTATTTTGTGTTCGTTATCCTGTAAAATTTGTTCAAAGCCTTGCTCACGCAGCCATTTTAGGTCATCAAAAACACGTTTAGAACCGGGGATAATGAGCAGGTCGTAGTTTCTGGTTTCGCTGGCTCTGTTGATAAAATCCAGTTCTATCTCTTTGTCGGCTACAAGTGGTTCAAAGTCTGTAAAGTTAGAGATATGTGGGAGTTGGATTACGCCGACCTTTATGATGGCATCTTGTGTCTCTTGTCTGTAGTTCATCAGTGAAGCGCTGTCCTCAAAACCGAGATTAAAAGGCAGATAGGGCACAACACCCAAAACTTTGAGACCAAAATCACGCTCAATTATTTTTACGCCTTCATCAAAGAGGCTTCTGTCTCCGCGGAATTTATTGACGATCACACCGATGATATTTTTACGCAGTTTTTTTGGCAGAAGCTTATGTACTCCATAGATGGAAGCAAAAACACCGCCTCGTTCAATGTCAGCGACTAAGATGATTTTTGTATTGAACTGCTTGGCGACATAGATGTTGGAGAGGTCTTTATCCATCAAGTTAAGTTCAACCGGACTGCCAGCCCCCTCGGCAACGATACACGCATACTCTTTTTGAAGCGTTTTAAACGCTTTTTTGACGATGGGTTTGAGCTTGTTTATATTTTTATAATACTCACGGACATCGGTATCTTTGAGGCTTTTACCGTTGATGATGAGGTGGGCACTGTTCTTTGCACCCGATTTTAAGAGAATGGGATTAAAAAGGGGTGTTGTTTGAAGCCCTATTGCCTCCGCAGCAAAGGCTTGGGGGATGGCTATCTCTCCTGTGTCGATGTCTGTTACAACGGAGTTGTTCGAGACATTTTGCGCCTTAAAAGGGGCTACTTTTAACCCTTTTTTGTGTAGCAGGTAGGTAATGGCAAAGCTAAGCGTTGATTTACCCGCATCACTGCTTGTGCCAAAGATGCTAAGCGAATGCACTTAAAGCCTCTTTGAGTTTTGCCTGCGCATCTGCATCTTTGACTGCAAAACGCAGCCAAGTATTGTCAAGAAAATCAAAACTTTCACAGGAACGTACCAAAATCTTGTGTGCTAAAAGATGCTCAAAGATCTCACTTGCGTGAGAGGATTGCGTGAGGATGTAGTTGGCATCACTCTCGACGATGAGATCAAAAAGTCCTGAGTTTTTTAAGATGCTTTGCAACTCCTCTTTTTGGAGTGCATGGACTTTGTGCGCCTCCTCTTTAAAGTGAGTATCACTCAGACGCTCTTGCAAAAAATTTGCATCAAGTGAAGATATATTCCACAGAGGTGCGCCCAGTGAACGAATGTTCTTTTTATGAGAGAGAACCGCACCGATACGTACCCCGGGGCATGCATAAAATTTTGTAAAAGATTGTATTATATAGAGTTTTTTATAGTCATCTATTTGGTTTTTCAAAGATTTATGCTTTTCAAATTCTAAAAAGCTCTCATCAAGGATGATCGTGCATTTTTTCTTTTTCCACATCAAAAAAAGCTCTTCAAGTTCATAGTAACTCCCCTCCGGTGTCGAAGGGTTGACAAAGATAACGATCGATTTTTTCTCCACCTCGGCATCGATATCTTCAATACGATTGATTTTATAGATGTCTTTTTTGGCTGCAAGTGCTGCTTTTTCATACTCTCCATAGAGAGGCGCATACAAATAGACCTCTTTGCCTTTAAGTGAAGCCAGCAGTGCATAGATGGCAGCCGTTGCACCATTATAGAGGGCGATGTTTTGGCTTGCACATTTGTAGTTCTTGGCAATTAGGGACTTGAGTTCAGGGTAGTCGCTGTCGGCATATTTTGAGACAAGGCTGCTCTCACAGGAGAGGCTGCTTTGGGGTTGATAGCAGTTGATGTTTGACGAGAAGTCGATTATTTCATTTGGCTCACAGTCCAACTCTTTTGCATATTTGTAGATATTACCGCCGTGTTGCATCATTCGTCTATCTCCACATCATCCCAGAACTCATCAAAATTAAGGTTCGTCATTGCATTCTCATCTGCAAGATTCTTCTCAAGCAGCTTCTTCTCTTCATTGACAAAGTACTCCTCAAGCGCTTCATTGATGAGCGTGCTTATATCTTTTTTCTTCAGCTCGCTGAAAGCCTCAAGGTTTTGCATATTGTATTCGTTTATTGTTATTTGCATCTGTAATTTTAGCGAATAATTTCACAAGATGACATTATTTTAGACCAGTCAAGATCAAAATGTTTTTTCACATACTCTTTTGTGTGAGGAACTTGACAGCGTGAACAGTCTTGATGAATCTTCTCACCATAAACACCTTGTCTGCCGTCTTTTGAGTCGATATTGCAGTAACTGTATTGTGTTTTTTGCTCTATTGACTTTATACCGTCATCGCTAAAACGAAAGTTCGGGCAGGAGCAGAGGTAGCAGTTGAGTGACTCCATATCGTGGCACTTTTTGTCCTGGGCATAGAGCGGACAGAAATCCGGCTCTTTTGTTTTCATATTGTCAAAATCAAAGTACTCGATGATGGCCTCTTGCGTGAGACCATCTTGAAGCAGTTTTTCTACGATCTTTTTGTGTTTTTTTCCATGCTCACGCAGCCAGTTGTTATAACTCACGTGTTAGGCTGTGTAGATGAGTTTTTCATTGATAGCATCGCCTGAGAGCTCGACATAGCGCATTGGGTACATATCGAGATCTTTTGGACGGATGAAACCGCGTGTGACAATAACGTCTACATTATTGATCTTTGAGTGTGAGTCAATGTGCTTATGACCAGAGAGTGTCAAAAGAAGATTTTTATAGCCAAAGAGTCTTTTTTGTGCTTCATCGGTGTTGTTGAGTACATACTTATGCAGGTCTTTTTCTTCTGTACCACCCCAGTAATTTGTGTAAGGATGGTGGTTGAGAATTACTGTCGGCTTGGAGTTTTTGAGTGTTTTTTCTGCAAAGGCAAGTGTCTCCTCTGTGTAACGACCGTTATTTTGATGCTCTATACAGCTGTCAAGACCTAAAATGTTATACCCTTTTGCCTCTAAAAGCCAGTCTTTGCCAGAAGTCGTCAATCCGCGATCATTTACGAACATCTTTTGAAACTCAGCAAGATTGATCTCATCATCACCTTTTGGAGAGGATTCTTTGTTTCCTCTGACTGAGTAGTAAGGCATTGTAAGCTTGTTTGCAATATTTTTAAAGACTACAGCATCTTTGTCTCCAGCTACATTGTTGTTGAAATTGTCTCCTCCAAAAAGAACAAAGTCCAAATCAGGGTAGTTGGTGTTAATAAACTCTACGGCAAGCTTCATTGCTTCTACAGAATCACTGTCACTTAAATCCATATGAGAGTCTGTAATGTGCATAAATTTGAGACTCTTTGCATCTGTTTTACCGCTCTTTTCATCTGCTGCTGCAAGAAGAGGCATTGCACCGACAGTTACTGCACCTTTTAAAAATCCGCGTCTTGATATTTTTGGCATTGTTCTATCCTTGAGTTTTTTTGATTATAGCAAAAGATTGTAATCGCTTGCTAGTTGATTTCACACTATTTTAACAGAGTTGTGTTAGACTACGCAAAATTTTATAATTTAATGGACATTTTTTTGAATAAAACAGATTTACATGCCTTGATTGTGCGTACAAAACCACTGCAGCTTTTAGTAGTTGAAGATGATGTGGAGATGCGCAAGGCTACAGTTACTTTCCTAAATACTTTTTTTGAAAATATCTACTGTGCAAATGATGGTGTGGAAGCTTTGGAACTACTCGGTGAAGAGTCGATAGACCTCATTCTCACCGACATCAACATGCCAAATATGAATGGTTTGGAACTTATAGCTAAACTGCGTGAGATTAACTGCAATCTGCCTATTATGATACTCTCTGCACATACAGAATCGAGTTACTTTTTGGAGAGCATTAAGCAGAGTGTCGATGGCTACCTGCTTAAACCTTTTGATGTGGAGCAGTTTTTCCTTCTTTTGTTGAAAATTGTCAAGCGCCTTGAAGAGAAACAGGAACTTTTACAGTATCAAAAAGATCTCGAAGCGATGGTTGCTCAAAAGACAAAAGAGCTGGAGTATCGATGCCTGCACGAGTACTATACCGACCTTCCAAATGCCATTTCTCTACATGAAGATTTACTGCAGTGGAAAAACGGTTATATGCTTCTTTTGGATATGTCACATTTTTCTGTCATTAACAAAGAGTATGGAAAAGAGTTTGCCAATCATGTCATCATTAGAACGGCACGGGTTTTGGAAAAGCACATCCATAGAAATGCTAAACTTTATAAGACAGAATCAGACCGTTTTGCCATTTTACTCAAAGAGAGCTCTTTAAAAGAGGTTTACCTTTACTGCGATCAGATAGTTTCATTTTTTGACAATCATAACATCGGCATTGATGAGACAGAGCTGCACATAACTTTTAACATCGGTGTCGACAAAATTCGTGCAGATGTTTCTGATACTTTAATAAACTGTGAATATGCTCTCGATAAATCAAAAGAGCTTGGAAGTAGACACTATGAAGTCTTTAGTGAAAGAACGACAGCTTTTAAAGATGAAAAAGAGGCTGTCAAGTGGCTGCGCCTTACGCGTGAGTTGATTATGGAAGAACGCATTGAGCCCTATTTTCAGCCTATTAAGAATTTGAAAAGTGGCAAAGTTGTAAAGTATGAAGTCCTTGCAAGAGGTCTGCATAATGGCGAAGTTATAGCACCGTATTTTTTTGTGCAACAGGCTGAAAAGTTAGGACTCTCAACAGCATTGACACGTTTGATGATTAACAAGAGCTTTGCTTTTTTTCAAGACAAAACAGAAGAGTTCTCCATCAACCTGACAGAGAGAGATTTACTTGAGGGCTATTTGATTCGATTTTTGACAGAGAAGATGAAACAGTATAATATTGCGCCAACGCGCATTACTTTTGAAATACTTGAAAATATTACGGTAACAAAAAACTCAAAAAGAATCACTCAAAAACTCAACCGTCTGCGTGAGATAGGATTTCAGGTTGCTGTTGATGATTTTGGCATAGAAAACTCAAACTTTTCCCGTCTTTTGGAGATCAATATTGATTTTATCAAAATAGACGGTATCTTTATTCGTGACCTTAAAAAAAATGAAAAGAACAGAATGATTACACGAGCCATCGTTAATCTTGCAAAAACACTTGGCATTAAAACTGTGGCGGAGTATGTTGAAGACGAAGAGATCTACACGATGATACAGGAATTTGGTATTGACTACGCCCAAGGCTACTATGTAGGCAAGCCCCAACCCTATTTACTTGATGTGTGAGATGATGAGATAGACATAAAAAACTTATAAAAAAAAATACAATTTGAAGATAAGATTGGTATAATTTGTACAAAAAGAAAATAATGAATCAAAAACTATATATGGTCTCTTTAGGCCCGGGAGATATTGAACTTTTAACCCTCAAAGCGCTCAATGCTTTTAAAGAGTGCGATGCTATCTGTGTTCCTACAAAGAGTGAAGATAACAGTTTTACAAAATCCATCAGTTATAAAATAGTCTCAAATGCTTTAGAAGTGTTAGATGTAAATAAGCCTGTCGTGCCTGTTTATTCGCCCATGCATTTTATCTACGAAGACTGGGTTCATGAGGCTGATATTATCTTAGATACACTGAGTAAATATGAAAAGGTCTGTTTCGTAACCTTGGGTGATGCGGCTGTTTACTCAAGTATTTACTATCTGCTTGATATTATCAAAGAGAAGAATGAAAAAATCTATAAAAGTTGTGAAGTAATAGCCGGTGTAACCTCGTTTAGCGCAGCTTCTGCCGAGGCAAAAAAAGCCTTATGTTTAGGCGATGAAGAACTTGTCATTAAGCCTATTAATCCACGCGGTGAAGTAAAGACCACGCAAATTCTTATGCGTCCTAAAATAGGGATGGATACACAAGTTCTAGGAGAAGGAGACTTTTACACCTTTGAAAATATGTACCTTGAAGATGCAAAAATCACACCTTCAAAGATAGAGAAGGTCAAAAAATATATGACACTCTTTATCAACTTTGCAAAAAGAGATTAGTTTACTTTCTTCCACTCTTGTTTCTCTTCACCGCTAAGTTCATACTTGTTTAAGTAGCCTCGTGGCGTGAGGACTCTACCATCACGAGTGAGTTTTGTAGTAGAGTTGCCTATAAGCAGCGTTGTGGACATATTGACATCTTCATTCTCCACTCCTGCATCTACAAGCTCTTTTGCCGTAATGATTTTAATCATCTGATTTTCTCGTCCCAAATCACGCGCTATCACAACAGGACGGTTTTCATCTATATTTTTCAACTGCTCAAGCATACCTGCATAAGGTTCAAGACGACTTCTACTTTTTGGATTATAGATAGAGATAACAAAATCAGCTTCAAGTGCAAAGCGTATGCGTTTTTGAATAAGCTCAGCAGCGGTAAGTCTGTCTGAAAGTGAGATAAGACAAAAATCTTGACTCAAAGGCGCACCCACTTCTGAAGCAAGTGCCAAAACAGAGCTGATACCCGGAAGCGCCGTGTATTCAATGCTATCCCAAAGATCCAAAGTATCAAGCAGTTCTACCACTAAAGACCCCATAGCGTAGACATTAGCATCTCCGTTTGAGAGCAGTGCAACCGTTTTGCCTTTTTTTGCCTCATCTATAGCATGTTGTACGCGTTCTATCTCTTTTGTCATAGGGGTTGTATAGACCTCTTTATCGGCAACCAACTCCGGTAAATCTTTTGCATATTTTGTGTAAGCAACCACCAAATCTGCCTCTCGTATGGCAGTTATAGCCTCTTGAGTTAAGTATCTATCTCCACCAGCACCGGTTGAAACTAATGTTAATTTTCCCATATCTTCTCCTGTTTTTAAAATGAAGCGGCTACAGTTACACCGCCATAAATTCTTTTATTTAAAAAGAGTGTTTTATGCTTACTTGCCAAAAGTGCCGCAGGTTCTGCCACTC
>JALVXQ010000121.1 GCA_027038255.1 Sulfurimonas sp.
CTGTTCTATTTAGAGAACGCTGCTGATAGATTTAGAGTTGATGAAGATTTAAAGCTACTTGATTATATCCATTATCTCAAAAAGCTCTGGGAGGAGATAGAAAGCAAGTTAAAGTCAAAGACTTGGTCTATTTCTCAGATATATGCATACTGGGAAGAAGTAAGAAAGAGAAGGCAGGAATATGATGAAAATACTTTTGAAAGGTTTGCGAAAGCAGCCTTAACAAACATTTTAGAAATCAAGCCACAAAAAGATAAAGAACTGTTTGATTTGTTTTTCCAAGCAACAATGGATCGTAGTCTCGATTTATGCTTATACTGGAACTTTCAGGTTAGAAAGATAAAATTAAAAGAAGGTGAGGAAAATGAATGAATTTGAGGTAAAAACATACTATGCAATAGCCCTTGACCCCATACACATTGGGGCTGGTGGAGCAAGACTTGGGAGAGTGGATCTGCCAATAATTAGAGACCCAGCGACAAACCTTCCAAAGATTCCCGGCACAAGCCTCAGCGGTCCTGCAAGAACGTATACCGCCATGCAAACCAACAGATACAGGTGGAAAAAAGATGGTAAAGAATATTCCTGTGCTGGTAGAGGAGGTGAAGGTGGGGAAAAACACTGTGGAAGTGTAAATCCTGCCTGTCCTGTCTGCGTTCCTTATGGCTTCTCAAAAGGATCTGGGAACAGCATGCAGGGATTAGCCCAATTCTTTGATGCGCAAATTCTTCTATTTCCAGTTGCATCGCTGACTGGTACGGTATGGGTTACCTCGTCAATAGTGTTGGAAGGATTAGGTTTGAATTCTGAATTCCAAGCCCCAGAGAATGGCTTTTATCCTCTAGGAGAACAACTCAAAGATAAGAGAAAGCTTAACTTTGGCTGGCTTATGTTGTCAAGAGGTGAGGGAAGTGGAGATTTAACGAATCTTTCTGTGCCAGATATGGTTAAACAGAGAGCCGTGCTCGTATCTGACAAGCTCTTTCCCAAAATTGTTAACACCAACCTTGAAGTCAGAACTTCCGTAAGCATAGATCCGGCTACAGGAACAGCAGAGGAAGGAGCCCTCTTTACTTACGAGGCAATACCAAGAGGAACAGTCCTGAGATTTGATGTCATTTACAACTCAGGCAAGTATTTCAGGGTCGGGGAGCAGGAGTTAAGGACAGAAGACGGGGGAGAAGTTGGAACTCAGTGGGTGAAGGCTCAGGTAGAGAAAGGGCTAAAACTCTTTGAAATCCTTGGAATTGGCAGAATGGGAACAAGGGGAATGGGAAGACTAAAGGTTCTAAATCTTGAAAAAGGTGATTGTTGATGGAAGATAAAATAAATCTTGATCAACTCTGTGCAGAGTATGGCTATAAATTTGCAGACAAAGCCAGTAAAGTTATATTTCACATATATGAAAACATTGAGGATATTGTTGACATGTTAAAAAAGGGGGAACTGCATAAACAATTGGAAACGGAATTTAGAAATAGGAAAATATCTGTTGAAAACCTAAGTATTGAACAAGAAAACGAAATAAAATGGCAAATTAAAAACAATAATAAACAATTTATAATTGCGAAACAAGAGAGAATTCTTTCAATTTATAAAAGGGAAGCAACTGCGAGCGACGCCAAAAAAGCTGAGGTTTTAATTACCAAAGCTCTTGGTGTTCTTCAGGAACAGGGTTTGTATGCTTTTGTTCTCTTCTGCGATTCAAGACCAAGCGGAGAGAGAGCCGAAGCTGAGGAAATAAGAATTCTAGCAAAGGAGTTGTTGAGAGAGTTAGATCTTATTAATGATGGCGATTTTCTTGATGAATTGCGAAAAGATGATGGCCTTTTAACAAGGCTTGACGATTTAATGCTTGCGATTCAGGTGCTTAAGAAATCGCTAATCTACGCCAGATTTCATGCCAAAGCGATGAAAGAATCTCAGGGTGAGTAATAAATGAGCTGGCATCTCTACTCATTAACCTTTAGACTTAGATCTCCTCTGCATGTAGGTTTTCACAAGGTAATGCATCTTTTTCGGACAAGAGCATACGTTCCAGCCAGACCTTTCTGGGGTGCTTTAACAGCCAGTCTCACTCGTAAACTGGAATTGTCGGATTACATCAAAGTGGGTAAATTCCTGAAGAAAGTTATGAGATTCAGCTATTTTTATATTTATATTTATAATGAAGAGAGAGGTGTTATTTTCATACCTAAGTATACCGATGAGGGACTAAAATTTGGTAATTTAGAAGAAAGAGAGTTATCACAAATCGAGTTTGAAAAGAGATTTATAAGTTCGCTGGCTTCTACATCCATTGAACCATACTCATTTACTGCTGAAGAAGGCATGTTACACGAAGTTGAGTTTATCAGTCCTTATGAGATACACAAAGAAAATGAAAAACCAAAACCTGTTTTTCTTAAGGGATTGCTATGGGTTTCTGAGAAATCGGAAGAGAAACTGGCAGTGCAAATCAATGAAAATGATTTTTCAATTACCGATGGCAAAAATGATGTGAAGTTTTCTGATTTGGCAAGTACATTGCAAATAGGTGGGGAAAGGAAATACGGATTTGGATGGTTGAAGTTTGTGGAATTCAAAGAAGTAAATAACCAAGATTTAGATCATCTGGGATTTAAGGGAAGATGGAAAGAGACTGAAGATGAGATTAGGTTAGAGCTCAAAAAGAGTGAATTCATTTGGTCCCATGCCAAATACAATTCTAATCTGAAAATTAAAGGGAGCATAGAGCCCATTGTGGGCAGAGACTGGAGCGATA
>JALVXQ010000122.1 GCA_027038255.1 Sulfurimonas sp.
ATTCTGTCACCTACAATAGTATTGAGATTGAAGTTACAAAATACAACCATGATTATGCAAATCCTGTCACAAGTTTTGACTGGGGAGATACGAAAAGACCCTCTAACCTTCTTGCTTTTGCTATTTTAAACACTATAGCTTCGCCTACCGTTGCACGCGTCTATGCCAATAAATATACGCAGAGTGTCATCAAAAATCTTAAAGAAGATGAGTGGAAAATGGAAGCGATTGAAGTAGCACGCTGGATCAATTCAAATACAGACTATACAATAGAGATAGATGAAAATGACATTTTAAAAGCAGAACAAGAAGAAGAAAAAAGAGAGAAAGAAGAACGAGAAAAAGAAGAAAGAAGAATCAAGCGTGAAGAAGAGTTCCAAAAACAGGTAAAAGAGAAACTAAAAAAGCGTTCTGAAAAAACTCTTACATACAGTGTTGTTGATACGCTTTGCCAAGAGTTACATATCAAACATGAGACTTTAGCTAAGATTTTGGATGTGCCGATAGAGACCATCAATAACTGGAGACTTGAAAATGAGATGCCGAAACTTGCACTCAAAGCAATAGAGTTTTATAAAACCGGTGTTAGTTTCAAAGAAAAAAACTCTAAACTTAAAATCGAATCCAATAGATTTCAAGAGGAGCTCTTCAAAAATCAGACACAGATGGGTTTGTATGAAACTGAGCTTAACAGGTACAAAACATTCATCAACTCTTTAGACCTCCCAACACTCTATAAAAAGTACAAAGAACTCTAAAACAGAACTCCTGCATTAAAATTCTTACAATATATACAAGCATTTAACAACACTAGGTATAATAGCCCCTTTAAAAGATAAAATCATTTCAAAAACAGGCTAAATACATGAAAAACAAAAAATTTATAACCTTCGGTTTTGTATCCGTTGCCCTCTCTCTTAGTTTCGTACTTTCAACTACACTCTTTGCCAAAGAGAGTGTTTCAAAAAAACAAAGTACTGAGAAATCACGACTCGAAGCACTTTCAAAGTTTACAAAAGTAATCAGTATTGTTGAAGAGTATGATGTAGATAAAGTAACAATCGAAGAGCTGATTGACAAAGCACTTGACGGTATGATGAAAAATCTCGATGCTCACTCAAACTACCTTACAGCAAAAGATTACAAACGTCTAGAGGTACAGACAAATGGTGAGTTTGGCGGTCTTGGAATCACGGTCGGTATGAAAGACGGTGCCCTGACTGTTATTTCACCAATAGACGGAACACCTGCGGACAAAGCAGGCCTTAAATCTGGCGACATCATTTTAAAAATCAATAATAAATCTACGCTCGGCATGACAATAGATGAAGCAGTATCTCTTATGCGTGGCAAAGTCGGTGATCCGATTAATATCACAATCGTCCGTGAAGGCGAAAGTAAACCACTTGCTATTCACATTGTACGTGCTATCATAAAAATAGAGTCTGTTCATACAAAAATGATTGGTGACAACATCTTATATATCCGTGTTGCAAGTTTTGATAAAAAAGTTGTAGAAGGCGTAAGTAAAGCGATTAAAAAGAAAAAAGCTACAACAAAAGGCATCATTTTAGATCTTAGAAATAATCCTGGTGGACTCCTTGATCAAGCTGTTGGCACGGTTGACCTTTTTGTAAACAGAGGCGTCATTGTTTCTCAAAAAGGAAGACGCAAAGTTGAGACAAAAGAGTACTCTGCACATGCGAGTAACACTATCACAGATGTTCCTCTTGTCGTTTTAATCAATGGCGGGAGTGCAAGTGCGAGTGAAATCGTTAGTGGAGCACTGCAAGATCATAAACGTGCTGTTTTAGTCGGAGAAAAAACTTTTGGTAAAGGGAGTGTACAGGTTGTTCTTCCAATTACAAAAACAGAAGCGATTAAACTTACCATTGCTAGATACTATCTTCCTAGCGGACGTACAATTCAAGCAGTTGGTGTAAAACCCGACATTAAAGTTCTTCCGGGTGAGCTTAAAACATATAAAAACGAGTATGCAATAAAAGAAGCAGACCTGAAACAACACCTTGAAAAAGAACTTGAAAAAGTTGATGGCAAAAAATCGAAAGCTAAAGAAGATAAAAAAGATAAAAAAGATATAATTACACCAAAAATGTTGGACAAAGATCTTCAACTTAAAGAGGGCGTTGATATTATCAAAGCTCTTATCATTACAAAAGGATAGCAAGTCAATGGAAAAGAGGGATTTACTTTACGAAGGTAAGGCAAAAAAAATATGGTCAACGGATGATGAAAATCTGGTTATTTCAGAGTTTAAAGATGATTTAACTGCATTTAACGGTGAAAAAAAATCTTCTGAAGCAGGAAAAGGTGCACTGAACAATAAAATAAGCACAGAACTTTTCAAGATTTTAGAAGCACATAAAATACCGACTCACTTCGTAAAAATGTTAGATGACAACCATATGCTGCATAAAAAAGCTAATGTAATTTTAATCGAAGTCATTGTCAGAAACATTGCGACAGGTTCACTTTCCCGTAATCTCGGTATAGAAGACGGAAAAGTTCTCCCTTTTACACTTGTTGAGTTTGATTATAAGAATGATGAACTCGGTGATCCAAAACTCAATGACCAGCATGCCCTGATATTGGGACTTGTAGGTTTTCAAGATGAACTTGACAAGCTTCGCCGTATGGCAAGACAGATAAATGACATCTTAAAACCTTACTTTGCAGACAAAGGTCTTAACCTTGTTGACTTTAAACTAGAGTTTGGGAAAGACAAAGAT
>JALVXQ010000123.1 GCA_027038255.1 Sulfurimonas sp.
GCATCTTACAGACTTACTTGGTCATGTCCAAACACTCATTGAGGAGATTAACAGTGCCATTACCAATGCATCTAAAGGAGATTTTTCTAAAAAAATATCTTCAGCAGATATGGATGGAGAATTTGTCGTAGCGATCAACAGTGTTGCAAAAAACATCGACTTTATGCAGCAACAATACACGAAAGCACTGCGTGATTCATTTAATTCAAAACTTAGTGTAAAAAGTGTCAATGTTTCAGAATCTCTTACTGTCATTCAAAGCGACCTAAGAACAAACATCAACTCAATTAAAGAGATTACAGAAGCGACACGGTCTGCATCAACCCTTGCAAATGAATCAAGAGAGAACATCACAACTGTTGTCGGTGAACTGCATAATCTTAACGAGCAGGCGAGCATGAATAACACAAGCATCGAAGAGTTGGCATCGCAAACGAGTAATATCACTTCCGTTATTGAACTTATTACTGACATCGCAGATCAGACGAATCTTCTTGCCCTCAATGCTGCCATAGAAGCTGCACGAGCGGGTGAGCATGGTCGTGGATTTGCTGTGGTTGCAGACGAAGTACGAAAACTCGCAGAGCGCACACACAAAGCGACAAGTGAAATATCCATTTCAATCAAATCACTCCAACAGGGTATGAGTGAGATTCAAGAGAGTTCTGAGAACATGAAAACAACAGTTGATGCTTCAACACATAAAATTGAAGAGTTTGAAGGAACACTTGTAGAGCTCAGCAATGGTTCAAACAAAATTGTTGAGCACTCTTACTTTATGGAAAACTCGATTTTTGTTGTGTTAGCAAAAATTGACCATATTCTTTACAAATCTCGTGCATATAACTCACTTATCTCGCTCAACAAAGTGCTCAAAGCAGTTGATTCGCATGCCTGTAATCTTGGAAAATGGTATGACAGTGAAGGAAAAGAGAGATTTTCACAGACATCTGCCTATTCACAAATGGCTACGCCGCATAACATTGTGCATACAAATGCCAACAATAATCTTACATATATAGATGCAGCTAATCCAGAAAAAGAGGTTCTCACACATTCTAATGATATTATTAGCAGTTTTGATAAAATGGAAGCCGCATCAGAAGAACTTTTTACACTTCTTGATCAGATGCTGCGTGAGACAGAAGTAAGCAGTACAGAGACATTAAATACTACAGAAGCATAAAGCTTCACACTACTCCCAATCCTCATATTTGGATTTGGAGTGCTTATCTTTTTTATATCTTCTTGCATTTTTATTTTTATCTAACTGATTTGATTCATAAAGTAACTCTTCTTTAATATTTTCAATATCTTCACTACTCTCTTTAAAGGCTATCATCTTTTTGACAAGTTTTTGTAAATCTTGCAGTTCACCTTTATAGAGAGCTATCTCTTCAACACGGTTGTACACTTTTAGTGCATTCTCTATTTTCTTATCATAACGCTCTTGTGTCACATCCTCACTGTTCATTAAAAAAGAGACCATACTTTTATGAAAACGTTCAAGTGCACGTATATAACGAAGTCTATTAGAATTTTCGATAGCTTTTTTCGATGCTGCCATTTTTATCCTATTGTTTATTTATAGATATAATTATACTTAAAAAATGGAGAATAAATTGAAAAAAATCATTCTAACACTTCTACTGCTGAGTGTTTCACTTTTTGCAGAGTTGACAAACCAGTATATGACAAAAGATTTTTTAAATAAAGGTATCCCTATTGTTGACGTAAGAACTCCAGGGGAGTGGCGTGAGACCGGACTTTTAAAAGGTGCCATTCCTATTATGTTTTTCAATGCAAAAGGCAATTATGATGCCCGTAAATTTTTAGAAGAGCTCAATAAAAAAGTAGATACTAAAAAACCTTTTGCACTCATCTGTCACACAGGCAACAGAACTTCGATGATAGCACCTTGGCTTTCAAAAGAGTTTGGCTATAAGGTCATTAACCTACAAGGCGGTATGGAGTATGCAACAAAAGGCTTGCACATAAAAACTATCCCTTATAAGCATTAACAGTGCCTTCGTGGGTTAAATTTCTATTTTACCTTACAGTGCGAATTGTCATCACATTCGCACTGCTTGGGCTTTTCATCTTTTTACTCTGGTGGCTGCTTTACTCTATATTTTACTAAAGCAGTGATTTGATGACGTTACTGACACCCTGATGCAGATTATAGTTTGCAATAGGAAAATCTAGATCTTCGCGTTCCAAATTTACTGTGTAATGGGAGAGATACTCCCCTAAAAGTTTCAAATCAATCGCTTCATATGTTTTACACTCATCTGCATCAAGCGAAGTCCGCAACAGTGCACCTGCTTCATTAGAGTGCGCTAAAGTAAAAGCCAAAGTTTTTAGACTTAAAAAGTCACTCCACTCTAAAAAGAGTTCCGGGGACAATGTCTCAACTTTTTTACCTTCAGGGTTAAAGAGCAGGTTCATCTCACGCAAAGGAACTAATACTGAAAGAATTGCTCGTGAAAACGGAACAACTTTATCTGCCCAAAATGGAGATTCATTTCTTGTTTGCAGTTCTGTATCAATTAGAGCAACAATACTCTCTACATTAGCATTTTTAAAAAGTTCGTATGTTTCTGGTTTCATTTTTATCCTTCGTAATATTTTACATTAATTTTTCCCTATAATCAAATGATTTATAAAAAATTATAATTCTAATGTTAAGTTTAACTTATTTTTAAACTTAAGGGTAGTAGAATTTTATATAAACAACATAAGGATAAGCA
>JALVXQ010000124.1 GCA_027038255.1 Sulfurimonas sp.
TTGCTGAGGCAATCTACCCTGTGAAAAATATGGAACGTTTTGGATCTGCGAACATTGTTATGGATGAGGCTTGCGTGAGCTGTGATTTAGATTTGAGCAACCGTCCGTTTTTAGTGTATGAACTTGATGTGCATGGTAAAGTAGGGGAGTTTGATACAGAGCTTGTTGAAGAGTTTTTTAGAGCATTTGCACTCAATGCACGAATCTCTATGCATATTATCGAGCTGCGTGGGAAGAATAAACACCACATCATTGAAGCAGCATTTAAATCAGTAGCTGTGGCAATCCGCCGTGCAACTGCTAAAAATGAACGTGTCGGCATCCCTAGTACAAAAGATGTTTTATGATTAAGCTGCTTGTTCTAGATGTCGATGGTTGTTTAACTGATGGTAAAATAATATATTCGAGTGACTCCTCGGAGACAAAAGCATTTAATGTAAAAGATGGTTTGGCTATCGTAAGTTGGATAAGACTTGGGCATCAAGTCGCCATAATAACTGGCAGACAATCTTCTATAGTCAAAAAAAGAGCTGATGAGTTAGGAATTCAACACCTGTATCAAGGCGTTAAAGATAAAGAAAAGGTACTGCGTGAGTTGGTCTCGGACTTAAGTTTGGAGATGTATGAAGTTGCTGCCATTGGCGATGACCTAAACGACCATAAGATGCTTAGCATAGCAGGAAGAAGCTTTACGCCAAATGATGGTGTGGCTGATATTCAAGAGCTTGTAGAGACAGTTCTTAGCAGAAAAGGCGGTGACGCTGCCGTGCGTGAGATGATAGATGTCATCGTTAAAGAGAACGATCAAAAAGATCAGTTTTTATCTCTTTGGATAGAGGAGTAAGTTATCAAAATTTCTCTTTTGTTGGCTGTGATTCTGGCTATACTTGCTAGTATATACATCTTTTTTAAACCGCTAAATATTAAACAGCAGGCTTTTGTGGATGTGCCTCTTTTTGAGTTAAAAGATTTTACAATGTATGAGTTGGACAGAAGCGGACTGAATACTATAATGCTTGGAAGCTCTGCTACACGCTACGCAGATAGATATACAGTAAAAAATATTGACTATACAGATAACGAGAAAGAAGAGTATATAGCAAATATGAAAGCGGATAACGGTATATACAAAAATGATTTTGTAACTTTGACAGGAAATGTGGAGTATATCCGGGATGACGGGCTTACATTTAAAACACAAAAAGCAGTATATAACAAGAAAACCTCTAACGTTGTCAGTGATGTCGGTTATGTGGCCTATATGAATGACAGCACAATAAGAGGTTCATACATCAAGTACAATAATGAAAAAAATAGAATTTTTTCAAAAAATGTTACAGCAAAAATTCAATTACAAGAGAGATAAAAGATGAAAAATATTACGTTACTTTTTTTACTATCAAGCCTGTTGACACTTTTAAGTGCACAGGAGCTGAAGGTGAAGGCAAACTCTTTTACTTCTGATCAAAACACGGGAGTATCTGTTTTTAGCGGCAATGTAAATATTATAAAAGCCAATGATGAACTGAATGCCTCTAAAGTTACTATATATGTGGACAAAGAGAAAAAACCTATAAAATTTGTTGCTATCGGTGATGTCTCTTTCTCTATCACAAGTAAAAATGGGTCAGTTTATAAAGGTGTTGCCGGCAAAGCCATCTATCTACCAAGTAAAAAAGAGTACTATTTTTATGAAAATGTTCACCTGCAGCAACTTAATGATAAAAAAGAGATTTTAGGGGATGAAGTGGTTTTAAAAACTACGGATGGCAAAGCGTATGCAAAAGGTTTGAAAAAAGAGCCTGTAATTATGATATTTAATATAGATGAGGAAAAAAAATAGATGGTTGATATTGTTGATGCAAAGTTCATAACGTCGGCTCCAAATTTTAGTGCAGCACCGGAATCGGATGAGCAAAATGAAGTTGTCTTTATGGCGCGCTCAAATGTTGGGAAAAGCTCACTTTTAAATGCGCTTACAGATCATAAAGGCTTAGCCAAAGTCTCGTCTACACCGGGTAAAACGAAGTTAATTAACTACTTTGATGTAACGTTTATGGATAGAGATACATCGAACAAGCTCATTGCGAAATTTGTAGATCTGCCCGGATTTGGTTATGCAAAGGTCTCTAAGTCTGTCAAGCATGACTGGGAAAAGAATCTGACTGACTATATTGCCAACAGAGAGCAGATAAAAATCTTTATACATCTCATAGACTGCCGTCATCCGCATTTAGAAATCGACACGCAAGTGAGTGAGTTTTTATTTGCCAATGCCCATGAAAATCAGCACATCATTCAAATCTTTACCAAGATAGATAAGCTCAATCAAAAAGAGCAGAGTGCCCTGCGACGTGAGTTTCCAAATGCTTTGATGGTCTCAAGTGCAAAAAAAAGAGGTACAAAAAAGATAATAAAAGAGATCTATGACATTTTAAAAGAGAGTGAAGAAGAAGTAAGCGATGCAGATTGAATTTGTAAAGGCGACATTAGCAGACATATCTAAAATGCAGGAACTCATCTTTCCCGAAGTGCAGAGTGGTGTTATACTTGAGCGAAGTGATGATGAAGTGGCAACAAATATTCGCTCATACACTCTAGCACTTCTTAATGGTGAACTTGTGGGTTTCGCTGCGCTGCACATTCACACTGCATATCTTGCTGAAATTCGTTCACTTGTTGTAAAAGATGGCTTTCGTGGTCAAAAAATAGGAGAAAAATTAATTAATAAAGTTCTTGACGAGG
>JALVXQ010000125.1 GCA_027038255.1 Sulfurimonas sp.
TGTCTACATCATCAGGAAGTTTGGCATCTGCCATTGCTTCTTTTGCAGCTGCAAGTCCAAGGTGTATAAATCTGTCTGCTTTTTTTGCCTCTTTAGCATCCAAAACTGTCAAAGGATCAAACCCTACGATTTCACCTGCGATGGTTACTGACTGACCTTCTGTATCAAAAGATTCAATGGTTTTGATACCACATTTACCCTCAATAATTCCTGCAAATGCGCTCTCTTTATCTAGTCCTAGAGAGTTAATCATCCCCAACCCTGTAACTACTACTCTTTTCACTGGTGCTCCTATATTGTGCTTAAAATAAGATATAGATGAATATTTAACTTAAATACTCATCTATACATTAATTCTCCCCGAAGGGAAAATAAGAATTATACGTTTTCGATGAACTTGATTGCATCATTTACAGTAGCGATTGCTTCTGCTTGATCATCAGGAATTTCGATATCGAATTTTTCCTCAAGTGCCATAACTAGCTCAACAACATCAAGACTGTCCGCCCCAAGATCCTCTACGAATTTAGACTCTTCTTTAACCTCATCTGGGCTCACATTTAGTTGCTCTACAACTACTTCTTTTACATCATCAAATAATGCCATTGACTACTCCTTAAGTTTGTTAATAAATACGCACAAGTATAACAAAAAAATGATAAAAAGCTTATAGTTATGTCTAAATATCTGTTTTGTTTGGTAAAAAAGGTGTAGAAGTGTAGGGAAAAGGGTTGCTCACGCGAAGTAGCTGAGTACTCGCGTGATATAAGCGCTAAAAACTATATTTTAAATTTGCATACACATAACGTCCTGGTTCATTCATTAGCATGACATTATTTCCTGGTGTTGTCAGGAGTATCAAATCTTTATAGGTATTGGAAACTGCATAGGTTGAGTCAAATAGGTTATCTACCCCCACAGTTAATTCAAACCCTTTTGTGAACCGTTTGGTGGCTCTCAAATTAAACACAGCGTAAGCATCTATTTTTTGCTCTCCATTTTCATCATCTATGGCATCCCAAGTATCTGCTGCAATGACTTCTGCTTTAAATTGTAAACTTTCGTCATAGTCATAATTTACTGCTCCATTCACTTTAAAAGGAGGGATATCTGGCATATCTGTACCGGTCTGTCCTGTAAGTGGTTTATCTTTAGTACCTCTTTGGTATGCCATTCCATAATCAAAATAGAGTGACTCAGTCGCCACATATGTACCACTTAAATCAAATCCATAGAGCGTTGCATCTACATTTTCATAAGCATTGACAGATGCACCCATCATATTGACATTACTTGCATTATATGCGATATAGTCTTTCAACTGTGAATAAAATACTTTTACCTTTAATATTGTATTTTCATACTGTTTTTCTATCCCTAAATCAAACTCGTAATTTATTGTATTTTTTAAGTCTGGTGTACCTATCACATTACCCATAGATCCTACCCAGTATAACTCTTTGGCATCTGGAACACGAGACGATTTACCAATACCTGCAAAATATTTTGTCGTGCTGTCTGCATGGTATGTTCCAAGAACATAACCATTAAGTTCATCATAGGTGTTAGATGGCTGTGTTGGATTAGCGGAATCAATATCTGTAGTATCATAACGCAATCCTAAATCAAGTATAAATTTACCCATATGTATGCTGTCTTCTGCAAAGAATGCGGTATTTGTTGTATCAACATCCCAAATACTGTGAAACTTGGCAGCAGGGAGAGGATTGTCATTTTTATAGTAGCCACCATCCCAGTTACGTATACTATAATCAACACCAACAGTCACTGTATGGTTGTCCAAGTCAAGACTATTTTTAATTTTTCCACCCTGTGTTTTTGTTGTGAGTGCATGTGTCATATAGTCTTGTGCACCCATTATACGATACTTGGTTGACATTGGATGGTCAACCTCAGATTGATATGCCTGGACATAAAGTTCTTTTGAATACTTACCCAAGTCTTTGGCTGTATATTCAACATTGTAAATATCTGAATCATCATACAATGCGTCCATTTTAGATGAAGGATATAAGATATCATCTGATCTATTGGCTGTGTAAGAGAGTTTTAACTCTTGGTTGTCTGTGATATTCCAAAACATTTTTGCCATCAACGTTTGTTTACTAAATGCATCAAGATCCCTATATTTGTCTTGGTACTGCGCCGTAGGAGATACCAGTCCCTCTTTAATATTTCTATCAATTTGTCCAGCAAAGTCATCGCCATTACCATCTTTATACTGCTCCCCACTCTCGGTAGAAGTTGAAAGTAAAAAACGTACAGTCTCTGTCCCACCACTGACATTAAGTGCTGCTTTTTTGTAACCAAAACTTCCCATACCAAGATTAATCTCTCCGGCTACTTCTTTTTCTGGTTTAATGGTATGCACTTTTATATCTGCAGAAAGTACACCAAAGTCTTCCACATTAAAAGGTCCTTCATTAATTTCAATAAAGTCGACATTATTTGTCAAAATATGTGAAATAGGAGGATCCATTCTGTTTGGACAGGCACCATGTACCTTTGCCCCATCTATAGTTACAGATATATTGTCTTTTTTCTGACCTCTCACACGAATA
The DNA here is from genome assembly GCA_027038255.1 of Sulfurimonas sp. Lineage (GTDB taxonomy): Bacteria > Campylobacterota > Campylobacteria > Campylobacterales > Sulfurimonadaceae > Sulfurimonas. The sequence continues at coordinate 2,583 of JALVXQ010000125.1, forward strand.
TCGTTCGCGATACCTGAACGTCTTATCAGTGAAACAGAAGGCGACTGCTTAAACAATGCCTCCCCTAAATCTGCTGATTTAATATCTTCCCCACTCACATCTTTAATCACCTCAGTGCCCGCTTGCGCTTCTACTGTGATAGGTTCCAACTCAACC
>JALVXQ010000126.1 GCA_027038255.1 Sulfurimonas sp.
ATTTATGGAAATGAGTGTAAAAATACTATTGTGCTTAAAGCATTCAAACAGGTTTCAAACAACTTTATCTGGAACCAGCAAAAACAAAAATACATCTGCAATTAAGGCCGAGAATGCATAAAGAAAAAGTCGCTATTCCCATGACTACACTGGATTTCTACAAGTATGAAGAAGATGGGATAACCTACTATGAATTTGATGCTACGGAGTGTTCTCCTCCTGAACCGATGGTAAATACTATGAATGCCCTGCGTATGATTCAAAGTGAAAATGAAAGAGTCGTAGGACTCTTTTTTCATGAACCGACACCCCTCTATGCAAAAATTGCAGAATACTTTTCTTATGAAGCACAAGAGTTAGAAAACGGCGATTATAAAATTACATTCAAAAAACGTTAAATAATTGCCGTCTGTTAGCTAATATTTACTAAAATATCCTTTTTTAATGAAAGGCTTTAAATGAAACAACTTTTTTCCTTTGTCGGATCAATGAAAACAATGGTTGTCCTGATGCTGATTTTTGCATTTTCAATCGGATATGCAACGATTGTTGAGAATGATTTTGGGACTATGACTGCAAAAGCAGAGATATACAATGCGCGATGGTTTGAAGTGCTGCTTGGACTTTTGGCAATCAATCTTATCTACAATATTTTTCACTATAAAATGTATACACTTAAAAAAGCACCTATCTTTATTTTTCACATGGCTTTTTTAGTTGTACTTTTTGGTGCCGCAGTTACGAGATATGTAGGGTATGAAGGTACTATGCACATTCGTGAAGGTATGACTTCCGATATGATGCTGAGTTCTGATCCCTACATTATCATTAATGCACAAGATATGAAGAGTAAAGCTGAATATGACAAAATACTTTACCTGTCAAAAAGAGGTGACAACAGTTTCAGTGACTCTTTATCTCTTGATGGAAAAAAAGTTGATGTAAAGCTTGTTCAGTACATACCAAATGCAGTGGAAACACTCGTGGCAGACAAAAATGGTAAAGCAATGGCAAAACTGATGATTACGGGTGGAGGTGCAGGAAAACCTGTTGCTCTTGAAGAGGGAAAATATTATGATGCCGGTAATTTTGTCCTTGATTTTAACTCAGGTGTTTCTTTTGATAAGCCTACGATTGCACTCTATTTAAAAGAGGGCAAACTTTATATGAAGCATAATATGAAACTCTCTTACTTGAAAATGGCTGACCGTTCTCAAGGGAGCTTACCTGCAAATGATAAAGAAGAAGTTCATAACAGAATGCTCTACTCAACAGATTTAGGCGGTTTTGTGGTACGTGACTTTATGCTGCATGCAAGTAAAAAAGTTGTTACAAACAGTAGTACTTTACTTCGAAATTCTGGTGTTGATGCATTAAAATTTTCATTGCAACTTGGTAATGAAAGTAAAGAGATTCTTGTTTATGGGCAAAAAGGACTTCCAGGTCAGCCTACTACTACAACTATCGGCGGTGTGAATGTCAGTATTGCCTATGGTGCAAAAGAGATTAAACTTCCATTTAAACTCAAACTAATTGATTTCCAACTTGACCGTTATCCAGGGTCTATGAGTCCGGCTTCGTATGCAAGTGAAGTGGAACTCATTGATGCAAAAAATGGAGTACATATGCCATATAGAATTTATATGAATCACATCTTAGATTATAAAAACTACAGATTTTTCCAGTCTTCTTATGACAGAGATGAAAAAGGTACGGTGCTTTCAGTAAACCATGATCCTGGAACGCTTCCTACATACATTGGTTATGCATTGATGGCACTTGGAATGTTCTGGGTACTCTTCTCGCGCAAGTACAGATTTGGAAAACTCTCTGCAAAAGCTAAAAAAGCGGCAGAGTGTAAAATTGTTCCTGCACTTTTAGTGGTTGGTGTTCTTTTTGGAATATCTCCTGCGGCAAAAGCGGCTGAGCTAGATCCGTCAATAAAAACAATTCTTTCATTCAACAAAGAACATGCGGCAAAATTTGGCAGGCTCATCGTTCAAGATACAAAAGGTAGAATGAAGCCTATAGATACACTCTCTACCGAAATAGTTGCGAAGATTCATAGAAGTGCATCACTGAAAGTCGGTAGTGAAACATTAACGCCAAATCAAGTCATTTTAGGCATGATGATTCGCCCTGATGTCTATAAAGAGATAAAACTCATTCGCACAGGTGATGAGAAAATCAATATGGCAATTGGTGCGAAAAAAGATGCAAAATATGTCTCTTTTTCACAATTTTTTAAAGACCCAGTCGGTATGCGTGGATACAAACTTGCCACTTTGGTTGATGAAGCAGCAAGAAAAGCGCCAAAAGACAGAAATAAGCTCGATAAACAGGCTTTAAAAGTTGATGAAAAAGTGAATGTTGTTTATATGGTCTTTACAGGTTCTCTTCTTAAAATCTGGCCAAAACCAAATGATGTAAATAACAAATGGTATGCAACAATTGATGCTTTGCAAAAGTTTCCACAGAGTGAATCTCTCAAAGTTCGCGCATTGGCATTGACATATTTTACAGATATTGACAAATCTCTGCAGTCTGGAGAGTGGAGTAAAAGTGATGCAGACCTTAAAAGAATTGCTGAGTATCAGAAGTTTTACGGAGCAGCTGTTTACCCTCCTGCAGGAAAAATTAAAGCAGAGATTTTCTATAATCACTCGAATGTATTTGAAATTTTATGGCCGCTTTACTTTGTAGTTGGTTTTATACTACTTATT
>JALVXQ010000127.1 GCA_027038255.1 Sulfurimonas sp.
ATCGTCTCTCAGATAAAAATCAATGTTACCAATGCCTATGCCGGAAGTCTTGCCTGGTCAAATTTTTTCTCTCGGGTTACCCATTCTCATCCAGGCCGTGTTGTTTGGATGTTTTTTAACATCGGTGTTGCATTGCTGCTTATGGGACTTGGAGTTTTTGATGTTTTAGACAAGGTGCTTGGGCTTTATTCCAATGTCGCCATTGCATGGATTGGGGCAATATTTGCTGATTTGGTGATAAATAAACCTTTAGGGCTGGCTCCTAAAATTGTGGAGTTTAAAAGAGCCTATCTGTACAATATCAATCCTGTCGGTGTTGGAAGCATGGGGGTGGCATCTCTAGTCTCTATTTTTGCTTTTATGGGTTATTTTGGGAGTATGGCACAGAGCTATTCAGCTATTATTGCAATGTTTTTAGCCATATTACTCTCTCCTCTTATCGCTTTTTTTACCAAAGGTAAGTATTACATCGCAAGAACAAATTATCATCGAAACTCTGCAAAGCATGAAGAGTATTGCAGTATTTGTAAACATACGTATGAGATTGAAGATATGTCCTACTGCCCTTTACATCAGGTCAATATCTGCTCACTTTGCTGCACGCTTGACTCTTTGTGTCATGATGTTTGTAAAAAGGAGAGCAACACAAGTATGCGTAAAAAAGTTGCAAAATCAATCAGTAAGCTCTCACGCAATACTCTCTCTTTTGAGCTTACTCTAAAGATCTTTGATTTTGTACTTATGGCATCAGGACTCTTTTTGGTGGTATGGATTACAGGGTGGATGACTTACTCTATACAGGTTGAACATATTGCGGCGGATCAAAAAGAGTTTTTAAAAAATGCTCTGCAGGATTATGCTATTGTTATCGGTATTTTGATGAGTGTCATTGCCTGGTGGATACTGCTCATTCAAGATTCCAAACAAAGAGCAGAAGATGAGCTCGAAGAGCAGAATGAGATCTTACAGCATGAAGTATTGGTCCGTACAAAAGCAGAAAAAAAAGCAGAAGAGAGTACTCGGGCAAAATCGGAATTTTTGGCAAATATGTCCCATGAAATACGAACTCCAATGAATGGTATTATTGGTGTAAGTCATCTTGCTCTGCAAACAGATCTGGATGAAAAACAGAAAAAATACATCAAAATGATAGACAGTAATGCCAAATCACTTTTAGGTATCATTAATGATATTCTCGATTTTTCGAAAATAGAAGCCAAAAAGATGCATCTTGAGAAAGTACATTTTGATATGTATAGAGTCAAACAGGAAATTCAGGATGTACTGGAATTCAAAGCACAAGAGAAAGGTCTTTTCTTTCATATTATCTGCCAACATACAAACGTAAACCCTGAGTGTGCCTTTTATGGAGATCCTCTGCGAATCAAACAGATTTTGATGAATCTTTTGAACAATGCCATTAAGTTTACGGCAGTAGGGGAGGTGACACTCATCATAAGCGCCGAGCCAAATAATATTATTCGTTTTGAAGTTAAAGATACAGGCATAGGTTTAAAACAAGAGCAAGTGAGTAAACTTTTTCACTCTTTTACACAGGCTGATGGGAGTACAACAAGAAAATATGGAGGAACAGGTCTGGGTCTCTCCATTTCAAAGAAACTGGTTGAAATGATGCATGGGAGCATTTGGGTGGAGAGTGAATATGGTAAAGGGAGTAGTTTTATCTGTGAATTACCACTTCCTGCAGGCAAAAAAGAAAAAATACAAGAGGGCAGAGAACAGCTCACGCAGACAAATATAAAATTGTTACAGGGCAGTAAAATACTCTTAGTAGAAGACAATGAGACAAATCAAGAAATTGTAGTAGGATTGTTAGAGGGGAGCGGCATAGAACTTGACATTGCAGAGAATGGAAAAGTGGCACTTGAAATGTTTGAGAACAAGGCTTATGAACTCATTTTAATGGATATTCAGATGCCTGTAATGGATGGATACGAAACAACAAAAATTATAAGAGAAAAAGATAAAAATATTCCTATTATTGCGCTCTCTGCGAAAGCGATGCAAGAGGATCAAGAAAAAAGCAGACAGATTAGGATGAATGAGCATCTTACCAAGCCGATTGAGGTAGAAAAACTCTATGGAATCCTTTTAAAATACATTACTCCAAAAGTGGCAGAGGTGGTCTCCCAAAACGAGCTAAAAGAGGAAGAAAAGATACCCTACTTTGAAACTTTAGATGTCTCTCAAGGGCTTTTACATTTAGGTGGGAACAGCAAACTCTATCTCAAAATTTTGCAGCAATTTTATGTAGATTATAAAGATTTGAATTTAGAAGAGATAAATGAGCAGGAGTTTCAAAGAACAGTTCACACTATAAAAGGTTTGAGTGCAAGTATTGGGGCCGTTAGCTTGCATGCAATATCGGAGCGCTTGGAAACAATGCAGACTCCAGAGCTGCTTGGAGAATTTCATAAACAGATAGAGGGTATAATAGATGAGATAAATGAAAAAATTGTACAGAGTCAAATGCCAAAAGAGAAAAAAGAGGAACTCTCAAGAGAATTAAAAGAGGATTTTTTAAAAGAACTTCGGGAATATGCTTTAACAAGGCGTTCAAAAGGATGCCATGAGATATTGGGTGCAATAAGAAAATACCAGCTTGATAATGAAGAAAAAGATTTTTTTACGCATCTGAAAACTTTGGCAGACAAACGACAATATAAAGAGATAGTGGAGATGATAGATGCGAAGTAGATTGT
>JALVXQ010000128.1 GCA_027038255.1 Sulfurimonas sp.
ATGACCGTATCACTTAAAATTGCCATCATCATCATACCTGCGATGTCCTGTGGCACTTCTACACCATATGCTCTATACATTTCATAAATAACAGTATTAGAGCATCCTATAGGGCGTATCCAGGCTTCAAGCGGAGTATTTGTCTGCAAGTCACCAAGTTTATGGTGATCTGCGATTCCAAGGATTGTCGCTTCATCTATATCATCTTGAAAATGTGCTCTATCAGTAGAATCTACGATAAATACTTTCTCACCTGCAACAGAAGTTTTTAATTCAGGAACTTTGTCTGCATAAGCAAACTTTTCTAAAATAAACTCTGTCTCAGCAGAAATATCACCCTGACGAGCTGGAATATAAGCTTCCTCTTCTACCTGATTTTTCAAATACGATAAAGAGATTGCACCAACGATAGAGTCGCTATCCGGATTTTTGTGTCCAAAAACATATACTGACATTTTGAGCCTTTAAATTTTTTTCGAATTATACAACAGAATTTTTTAATTGAGAAATTTTTTCTCTGTATTGGTGTAGCATTTTATTGATAGCATCAATTTCGTAGAGATTGATTTTCACAAGAAGTTCATCTGCATACTGTGCCAACTCCTGAATGTCACACTCCAAAGAGAGATTTAAAAGTTCTTCCGCAAAGAGTTTGATAGTACCTAGGTCATTTGTTGTACTAGCCTGATTATACAGGCCATTGAGTTTTTTCGGTGCTAGTGCGAAAAAACGCTCTATCTGTGCTTTATCAAGATGTTCAAAACTGCTTTCATCATCAGAAATCAGTCTATGGGGTGCGTCTTTCGAGCTGTTTAGAACTTGTAGAGAGATTTTAAAAAGCTCAGATTTTAGCAGTGGTTTTTTCAAGTGCCCTGCAATCTTTGCCGCGGAACCTCTCAGGTCAACATCTTTAATTCTTTTTTCAGTGAGTGTAACAACAGGCGCACTGCTGATGCCTTTTAAAATTTTTGACACGGCATTATCATCACTAATTAGCATATCTATGTCGATAAGTATCATATCTACCTGCGTGCTTTTTAGCGTATCTATAGCATCTCTTGGGTTATCAAAAGAGAGTACCTTCAGAGCACTTTCAAAAAATGAATCTCTAACAACATTTCTCACATCTGTACTCTCATCAACGACCATAATCGCACCGCCTTCAGGTTTAACAAGTGAAAAGTCAATCATATCAGCATTAAAATCTTTTGATTCAGCACTTAAAAGCACTACTTCTACACCCACAACAGAAAAGACAAATTTTGAACCTTTGCCTATATGAGAATCTAAAAAGATATCCCCTTTCATCTGTTGAGCCATTCTCTTATTTATAGAGAGTCCAAGCCCCATGCCTTCTGCTTTTTCCCTATCAGCTGATTGCTCAAAAATTTCAAAGATTTTATCTCTATTTTCATCACTAATACCAATGCCACTGTCCTCTACTGTCAGTGACATATTGACAGAATTTTTTACAATATCTTTACCATTTTCTTCAAGCTTGACATGTACAAAACCTCTCTCTGTAAACTTTACAGCATTCTCTATGAGGTTTGTAAAGATATCTTCTATTTTTGATTCGTCCAACATGAGTGATTCAGGCAGGTCATCATCAATATCTAAAGTAAGTTCCAAACCTTTTCGCATAGCCTCTTCTCTTTGAGCTTTTACAATGTTTTGAATCAAAGACTTAATATCAACAGGCTTTTCTTCCAGGGTAAATGTTCCGCTTTCAACTTTAGAGAGTTCAATGATATCATCTATCATCTCTAAAAGTTTTTTTCCTGCATTATAGATGTTTTTTGCATAATTCTGCATCTTTGGAACTCTACTCTCTTCTACTAGAAGCTCAGCAAATACAATAATGGAGTTCATCGGTGTGCGAATCTCATGCCTGATGTTTGAGAGAAACTCTGATTTTACTTTATGTGCTTCCTGTGCAATTGCTTTAGCATTTTTAACACGTTGTTTTTGTCGTTTTATCTCTGCTTCTAAAGACTCTATCTTTTTTATCTGATCAAGTGCTAAACGGCCGCCTGTACTGTTTGTTGCATGTTTAATAATCTTTTCTTGATCTATAATTTTAGCTTTTAGGTTATAAATCTCATCTTCTAGCGTAGCAGTACTTTCTTTTTGTTTTGATCTGAAAACATACAATATAACAAAAAACACAATAGTGACAGAGGCAATGACTACTCCAAATATTATTAGTTCATTTGTACTCATACCTACTCTTCCATCATCTCTTTAAATACTTCTAAATTATTTTCAAACAATCGTATCAACCTTGGATCAAACTTTGTACCAGAGAGGTCTATAATGTAACGTGCCGCTTTCTCAAAGCTCCACTTTTCTTTATAAGAACGCTTATGTGTCAAGGCATCCAAAACATCTGCTATTGCTACAATTCTACCATAAATATGTATATCTTCACCTTGCAGACCTTTTGGATATCCTGAGCCATCCCAATTTTCATGATGCTCATATGCAATGACGGCAGCTGCTTTAATAAGTTCACTTTTGGACTTGCTTAAAATATTTAAGGCGTAAGTTGGATGTTTTTTCATAACATAAAACTCTTCATCCGTCAGTTTTGCATTTTTATGCAGTATAGAGTTGTCAATAAGGACTTTTCCTATATCATGTAGAGGAGAAGCCAGGTAAATAGTGTGTATCTGCTCATGTGTCAGATGCCCTTCTAATATTGCCAAC
>JALVXQ010000129.1 GCA_027038255.1 Sulfurimonas sp.
AAAAAATCGGTCTGCAAGTTATTTTTATCAATGGTTATAACTGGCAAGGACTTCTGCAAGAGTTCGACAAAGACAACATCGACATGATGCAAAGCATGAGTAAAAATAGACAAAGAGCCACTAAATACAGTTTTTCAGAACCTTATATGCACTGGCAGCTCTCCTACTTTCTCTTGCCTGACAATACAACTATCCACTCTCCCAAAGATTTTTCAGCTAAAAAGATTGCTGCAGGAAAAGGATGGGCATCGACTGATGAGATAAAAAAGGACTATCCTGATGCCAAAATCATTGAATACGATACAAGCCTTGCAATGCTCAAAGCACTTTCACAGAAAGATGTCGATGTTATGATAGACAACAGCTATGTCGTCGGCTATCTGATGAGTGAAAATATGATTTCAAACATCAAAGAGGGTGGCTTTATACAACTCAAAGAAAAAGGGCTCAACAATCTCTACTTTGTTTCACATAAAGATGAACCTGAGCTTGCTTCTATCTTCTCAAAAGCCTATGAACTGCTGAGTATTCAAGAAAAACTCGATCTGCAGGCAAAATGGTTTTCCAAAATTTCAAAAATCAGTGCAAATATAAAGCAGAACAACCTCTCAGAGGTGGAGAAAAAGTATCTTCAAAAGAAAAAAGTGATTACGATGTGTATCGACCCAAACTGGATGCCTTTTGAAAAATTCGACAAAAATGGCAAACATATCGGAATGACAGCGGACTATTTTGATTATTTTTCAAAATATCTCAATATTCCTATAAAGGTCTATCCTACCAAATCATGGAGTGAGTCCATAGAAGCTGCAAAAGCACGCAAGTGTGACATCTTATCTCTGGCTATGTCTACAAAAGAACGCAGAAAATACATGAACTTTACACCGGCATATCTCAGTACTCCTCTTGTTATGGCAACAAAACTTGATGTTCCTTTTATCAATAATTTTAAGGCCATTAAAAATAAAAAGATAGGCATTGTAAAAGGGTATGCTTTTAATGAGATAATTCGCAGAAGATATCCAAATATTCAAGTAGTAGATGTGAAAAACGTTACAGAGGGGCTTCAAAAAGTTGCAAATGGCGAGCTGTTTGGCTTTGTTGGAACACTTGCAAGCATCGGGTATACCGTACAAAAAGATTTTGCAGGAGGACTTAAAATTGCAGGAAAATTTCCTGAAAAATGGGAGTTAGGAATTGGTGTGCGTAACGATGACCCTTTGCTTTTTGGTATCTTTTCCAAAGCAGTACAGAGTATTCCTCCAACTCTCAAACAAAATATTTTAAATAAATACATCGCTATCCGCTATGAAAAAGGGACAGATTACAAACTCCTTAAACAGGTTCTTCTTCTCTTTACGCTTATAGCGATTATTGCAATTTTTTACTATCGAAAGCTTGCAAAAGTGAACCAAGAACTACAACGCTTAAAAGATGCGCTTCAAGAACAAGCTGACCATGACCCTCTTACAAATCTCTACAATAGACGTTACTTTCATAATGTTGCCGACGATATTTTCAATATATCTAAACGTAATAAAAATATGCTCAGTGTTCTTATCCTCGATATCGATTTCTTTAAAAAGGTAAATGATACCTACGGACATAATGTTGGAGACATCGTTATTAAAATCTTATCTGAAATTATGCAGGAAAGTACGAGAAAAAGCGATGTTGTGGCTAGATTTGGTGGAGAAGAATTTGTAATTCTTCTACCAAATACTGATAAAAACGGCGCAGTAAACATTGCTCGAAAAATCACAAAGACTATCGAAGACACACCTATTCAACCCAAAGGGCAAAAACCTTTCCATGTGACAATAAGTGCCGGAGTGGCTTCTGTTATTTCAGAAGATACATCTATAGATGACACTATCAATAGAGCTGACATGGCCCTCTATGAGGCAAAGAACAGCGGAAGAAACAGAGTCATTAGCAGTTAATCACTTCAACCTTTATCGTCTTAAATGCAGCCGTCAATATAAGTTCATCTCTTGCATCTCCAAAAAGTGCATTGATTCTGCTTTTTGCATGATGGAATGTGACAAAGAGAGTTTTTGGCTGTACTTTGTCGGTGATTTTAACCCTCAGCGCTTGTGTCTCTCCATATTCACTTTTGAGTATCACTTTCTCGCTTGTAAAATCTGCAGCATCCTCTTCGCATACAAGTAAAATATCTTCAGAGTATCTGTCATTGAGTTTGTCCGAACGTTTTGTCTGTGCCGCATTGTTATAGTGTGCAAGTGTTCTGCCTGTTGTAAGATGATAGCCTTGAAGCTTTTTCTCTTTTATCTCCTGTATCATTCCACGCAACTGATACTGATGATATTTAAAATACCCATAACCGTCATCTGTTCTAAAGTCCAACTGATGTAAAATTGGTGTATCTTCGGTGTGAACAGGCCACTGCAGACCGCGTTTACGGTGTTTTTTAAGTCTGTGGTAGTCCGCTCCACTAAAGCGTCTGTATGCTACGAGTTGGACTTCTTTCCAAACATCTTCACTCGATTTATAATCAGCACTACCGCCCATTTTATTATCAAGTATCTGCAGTACTTCCCAATCATCCAGAAGGTCTGATTTTACAAGTGGTTGCGAGAGATGCAGTCTTCTCATAGCATTCACATAAACGCCTGTTTTTTCATATGCCGATTTTACACCGACAACAATGTCTGCACGATTTGCGATATCTGTCATAAA
>JALVXQ010000130.1 GCA_027038255.1 Sulfurimonas sp.
CGCTCTTACCGTCCAAAGTAATTGGGTACATACTTAGTTTACTCACGTAGCTCTTCCTTCTTATCTATCTGTACTACTGTTTTCTGCAGTAGTTATTTATATTGCCTCATGGAGAGGCTCAGACCGTAGGGAGGATTTGTCCTCGGAATTAGGTAATATAAATAACGGCCCGTTGCAATTTGCAATATAAAACAGATTTATCTCTTTACGCAGAGGCTCAGACCAACGGAAGGATTTGTCCTCGGAGTAAAGAGATAAATATAACGGCTTAAATGGTATAATCATTATATGAAATTTTATCAAAGTAAATTATTAAATTCCTTTGCAAATCTCACGCACTGCTTTACAACGAAGCAAAACGGAAATCTCGCTTTTCATGTCAATGACAATCCCCAAAAGGTCTTGCAAAACCATCAAAAACTAGCACAAGAGTTAGAATATGACCTAGAAACACTTGTTCATATGAAGCAGATTCACTCCAACAAAGTAAAAATAGTTACACAAGAGGATAATTTTCAAAATCCTCCCACCTGCGATGCACTCATCACCGATAAAAAAGGGATCCCTTTGATGGTGATGGTAGCGGATTGCTCGCCCATTTTATTTTATGATCCAAAAAAACAGGTCATCGCAGTCGCTCACGCAGGACGCGCAGGTGCATTTCATAACATTGTCAAAAATGTCATTCAAAGCTTTATAGATGACTTTGATTCGAACCCATCAGATATACTTGCCTCCATCGGTCCCTCAATTTGCCAAAAATGCTATGAAGTGAATGCATTAATTAGCTTAGAGGCAAAAGAGCAGAAGTTGGATTTTGCTCTTACAAAAGAAGGGGATAAATTCTATCTCAACATAAGAAAAATTTTGAAAACACAGCTTCTTGAGGCAAAAATCAAAAAAGAAAATATTGAAATATCAAAGCTTTGTTCAAAATGTAATCAAAATTATTACTCTTACCGTGAAAACCGTAATTCTGGACGTTTTTGCGGTCTTTTGTATAAAAAATAATATTATATATTTATTTTTTAAGGTTATTTTCTTTATAATTCTTTTTAATAATTTCAAAGGATTATGAGATGCTCAATTTTTTTAAAAAAAAGAAGAAAAACAATTTACCCTATGATGCAAAACTGATTAAAAAATTTCATAAAGATCATAAAAAACTTGTTGCAACAGCCATAAAAATTTCAAAAAAAATTGAGGCAGAGGAGTATCATAAAATCAAACCTCTTCTCAAGCAGTTAAAACTTGAAATTTTAGGACACTTTATGGAAGAAGATATTAAACTCTACAGATATCTCAAAAAATATTATGCTAATTCTGAAGAGTCTATGGCTCTCATTAACACATTTGAAGAATCTATTAAAGCCATTCAAAAAGGTGTTATCTCTTTTCTAGATAATTATGCGCAAGAGAACTCGACACTTGATACAAATTTCAAAAAAAGATTTCACACTATTGTTAATGATCTCGGTAATAGAATTGAAACAGAAGAGAACAGTCTCTATACTCTCTATATCCCATAACCTTTCAGTAAAGTTTCTACTGACTACACTATCTTTTTAGCAAGCTGCTCAGGCAGCAGTCCTAAAGACTCCTCTACTACCTTTGTATTGCCATGTGTGATAAAACAGTCTTCATACTCAAAACTCTCGACTTGCACATCAGCTATCTGCTCTTGTGATAAGAACTCAAGAAGTGCAGAAGCAACACCACCCATCTTCGAGGTATCTGAGAAAACAAACCATTTTTTATGTTTTTTCGCCATCTCACGCAACATTACTTCATCTAAAGGTTTTACAAAGCGCAGATCTAAAATACTCACCTCTTCTTCAAGGAGTTTAGCCGTTTCATATGCACGCCCTACCCCATTACCATAGCCAATGAAGAGCGTATTACTATCTGTCTCACGCAGCAGTTGAGACTTTGCCAATGTAAAAGGTATAGATTCCGGTAGCTCCTCAGTACTTATAAAAGCCCCTCTTGGATAACGCAAAGAACAAGGGTGCTCATACTGCGCAGCAAAAGCCAAAGCTTGATGAAAACTCTTCTCATCCCGTGGAGCAAACAGTGTCATATTTGGAATCGCACGTAAAAAACTCACATCAAAAACCCCTTGGTGTGTCTCTCCGTCTTCGCCGACTATTCCGGCGCGGTCAAGTGCAAAAACAACAGGAAGATCCATCAGGCAGGTATCATGAATAACCTGATCATAGCCACGCTGCAAAAATGTTGAGTAAATTGTGCAAAAAGGTTTAAAACCCTCACGTGCCAGTGCTGCCATAGAAGTAACGGCATGCTGCTCCGCAATGGCGACATCCCAAAAACGATTTGGGTATTTTTCCATGAGTTCACTCAAACCTGTTCCGCTTGGCATTGCCGCTGTTGCACCAACTATTTTATCATTGTTTTTACAAAGATGCAGCAGTGCCTCTGTATATATTTGTGTTGCGGACTTAAGCGATGATTTTTTAGCAGAAGAACCACTGCTTATATCAAAAGGACCGACACCATGCCACTTCTCCTCTTTGCCCTCTGCTATTTCATAACCCTTGCCTTTGAGTGTCTGGACATGAATAAGTACAGGTCTTTTTAACTTTTTCGCTGTCTGCATTATCTCTATCAACTGCGTGAGGTTATGCCC
>JALVXQ010000131.1 GCA_027038255.1 Sulfurimonas sp.
GATTTTAAGCTGCAAGAATGAACTGCCATGCATTGCAGCGCTGAGTGTTGAAGAGCTGTTAAGTATTGCTCTAATCTCACCAAACACTGTTATAGCAGATATTGGGGCATGTCAAGAGTGCTCAATCGCTGATAAAAATCTGCCACTTATTAAAGAGAGAGTTGAAGAGGTTAATTTTCTTTTAGAAGCAATGGAACAAAGAAAATCAATAGCGCTAAAAGAGCTCAACATGAGTCCTGAAATTCAAGAAGAAAATGCACTTAGCAGAAGAAAACTTCTTTCCAAAGAGGGACTTAAAAAAGCAGTTAGTATAAAGCAGCAGCTTCAAAATGAAGTTGAAGCAAGTGATACATCTCTTAAAGTACATGAAGTTACAAGTGCTGATATCGCTAAAATCAAACAAAAGAATATTCCAGATAGACGAAGTCTGCTGTTAATGGCTATGAAACGCGCAAAGGTACCTGAAAATTTTCATACTATTGCCATAGAAGATATTAGTTTTATCTCTCAAAAAGATTTAGATGAGTCAACATGTACAAATTGTCAAATGTGTTATCGAATTTGTCCGACTGGAGCATTGAGTTCTGATGGCAAAGGCTCTGTAATTAATTTTAATCCACTCTCATGTGTACAGTGTCACAGCTGTCATGATGTCTGTGAACCTGACTCATTAACATTGAGACCAACATTTGCGCTTGCAAACTTTTTTGAGCCAAAAATTGAGACATTGGTGCGTTTTACAATGAAACGTTGTGATGAGTGTGGAAACTTTTTTGATTATCATGGTGGTGAAGTTCTCTGTCGTAGATGTAAGATTGAAGAAGAAGAAGCGAAAGAATTATGGGGAATAGAATGAGTGAAAATATGCAAGCAATAGATACAATGAACGCTAAGGATGAGATTCAAAAACAGACAAAACTTTTTGGACTGATTGCAGAGCATGCAAGCCCAAATCGTCTTTTTGTAATGCTTAACAAGATTATCAAAGAACATGGAAATGATGCCATGATGATACCGATGAATATTCGTGAAGACGATTTTTATTTTACACTTTCAAATATGAAAAAATCACATGTAGATGGTGCGTACATTGCTGAGGAGTATCAAGAGAGTGCTGTTGAACTTTTGGACGAGGCAGATGAATTCGTACAAGTTTATAAGAAATGTGACTTTGTATTGCGTGAGGGTGAAAAACTTATAGGTACTTATTTGGAAAAAAATGGTATTTTGGTTGGAGAAGAACTTGCCAAAGAGATATATAAACAATTTATAAAATAAGAAAGAGGAGTTTTCAATGGATATGAAAGATTTAAACGGGTTAAGAGGTGAATTTGAGCAAATGCAACAACAAGCAGCAATGCAGCAGACTTGTGATGATAGTTGTGAAATAGATACACCGGAAGATTATCCGGATTATCTTAAGGCTATCTATGCAGAGATTATGCCACCGATAAAAAGTGGTGTCTATTTTTCGAGATGGGATCTAAAAAGAATGGCAGAACAACTTGATGAAAGTTTTGCTATTGATGTGCGTGAGAGAATGTTTAAAAACTTCATGCAGTGGGTTGCTTCTTCAGAAGATTTCAGAGCGGTCATTGAACAGTTCTCTGAAAATATGGATATGAAATGTGAAATGTATAGAGAGTATTCAGAGCGTTATCCATCATCAAAAGAGATTTTTGATCCAAAAATACAAAAAGCTGAAAAAGCAAAAAAATATTTTGAAAAGGTATATGTAGAGTTCTTTACTTAAGAGTAATTTCTTAGTAATCAACTCCAAGTAAATCTTCTGCGACATCATATTTGTCTGATTTTTCTACTTTATAATTTGTAAGATAAGTTGTGATATTTTTGATATCTTCCTGCGTGAGAGCTTTTGCAAAGGTAAACATTATCTCTTGCTTTTGAGTATTTGCTATTCCATTTTTAAAATTTTGCAGTTTTTTTATTAAAAATTTCTGTTTTTTGTTTGCTAGTTTTGGGTAGTAACTGCTTCCTTCACCATTTGTACCATGGCAGTTTGCACATCCATTTGCAAAATAGAGGCTTCTACCTTTTTCGTATGCGGTCTCTTTTTTAGCATGTAAAAACGCAGAAGTAAGTATGAGTAAAATGAAAAAAATACGCATTATTTAACTCCTCCTTTTATAATCTTATCTTTTATTGTCTGAAAATTATGAGCAGCATTATTATATACCATCTCTTCTAACATCTTTACTTCTTTTGGAAATTGATTGTCAAGATGCCTGTTGATGAGGCTAAAGAGTAACTCTCTTGGTGTTTGTGCCTGTTTTATCTCTGTTAACGCTTTTGAGTCGGCTTTTTTTGTAAAAGAAAAAGATGATTGGAACTTTGCACTTATAAACCCACTTAAGAATATAAGCAAATAGATAAGAAACTCTTTTACTTTTGAAAAATCAACCAAGGTTTTATTTTGAGGATATTCCTGATTGTCTAAAAGTTTTGTGGTATCTATTTTTGTGACTTTAATAGCGTGTTGCGGCGTAGAGAGTGTATAATATTTATCGCTTTTTGGTGAAAAGGCCTGCAGCTTTACAGCAGGAATTATAAAATCTTTTTTTGCACTGAGTGCATAAATATATTCTCGTTTTATCTCATAACCTTTTTTTGTCGCTTTAAGGTAAATATTATTTATCTCAGAAAAGAGTGTTACCTTGTCTATCTTTTTTATTGGTTGCAGAGAGTTGTCTTCATAGCCTTTCCCCTTTAATGTATAGACAATATTTACTGATTCATATTGATTGATTGTTGTTTTTTGTATACTCTCTTTGAATGAAAAATCACCTACTAAATCCACACTTTTTGCTAGCTTTTTTACTTTGATATAAAGAGGTTTTACCTGTATTTTTGTATTGTTTGTCTGAACTCCAACGCTGCCATCATGATCATCGACATAACTTTGTGCTACTGCTTTGTCGCTTGCAGTACGAATGGTAAAGTCAAAATCTACTGATATGTTTTTTGCTTTGAGAGCAAAAAGAAGATAGGTGAAGAGTGCGTGAGAACTGTGGTGCTTTTTATCATCAATTTCTTTATGCAGCAGAATAATTTTGTAATCACTGCTTTTTTTTGGTTCAAGGGAAAACATCATATTATCGGCATGATTGAGCTGATTTGCTTCAAAGCTGATGACGACAGCCTCTTTCTCATAGGCAGTCGTTTTGTTAGCAGAGAGTTTATAGTTAGCCAAACTTTGTGCATGCGTATATGTAAAAAGTGTAATAATCAGTAGGAGTATTCTACCAAGGCTCTTTTTCATCTGTATATCCTTTATTGATTTTTTCATAGGCTTTATAAGTGAATTTATAAATACCTCTTCGTTTTTTACTCACTTGTTTATGGCTAAGTTTTTGCTTGGCTTTTTTTGAACTGCCGGCTCCATTTGTTTTTTCATTGGCTGATTGATTGGATGATTTTTTTGCCGCACTGCTTTTCTTACTGTTTTTCTTCTTCGATTGGTTTTGCGACTCTTTTTTCTTCTGAGTGCTTTGGTTGTGAGGCATCATCTTAGAGACATCTTTAGCCGTTTTGAGTTTTAATTTTCTGAGTAGATTCAGATTGTAGAGGGCATCTGCATCATCGCCGAGGGCAAGCGCATTGATGTAGTAGTTTTTTGCTCTGTCATACTTCTTGATTTTCAGAGCACAGTTGCCAAGGTTGTATAAAATCTTTTGTTTGAGCGCTTTATGCTTGGTCTTTATCTGCGTGAAAAACTCTATGGCTTTTTTATAATTGCCGGCTTTGTAATAAGCGCTTGCGAGATTGTAGTAACTCTGTTGTGAAGGCGTCAATTTTACATAATTACGTGCTGCATCATGAAATTTATGCTCTTTATAGGCTGTTTTTGCACTGTGTGCATAATAAAAATCCAACATATTTGCATGGCTTGTGTTTGGTAGGAAAAGTAGAATCGGCAGAAAAACGAAAAAGCGTTGTGAAAGTTTTGTAATTCCTAAAAAGTAGAGTATGAATGCCATAATTAAAGGAAGTGCAAAAAGTTCTTTGTATGTTTTCACTTTTATATGCTCTTTTTTACTCTGCGGTGACTGCAAATCATGAGAGAGTTGGTCAATATCATTGAGTGAAGTGAGTTGATAATATCTTCCATCTGTCGCATTGGCTAAATCAACAAGCATAGGGTTTATTTTTGAAATAACAATGGATTTACGAAAATCTTTAATATACTTTCCATCTTTCTTCAGTGCTGCACCTTTTTGTGTGGCAGTTGCTACAATGTAAGGGATGATGCTGCTTTTTTTTGCGATTTTTGCAAGGCTGGCGATGTCATGTTCATCACCGCCGTCACTAAAAATAATCAGATTTTTTTGTTTCATTGGAAGTTTTGCAACCGTTTTGAAAAGATTTTTGAGATTGGTGCTTTTTGTCAAAATATATTTTGGATTGAGCGCATCGAGTGCCATCATACTTATCTCTGTATCTGTTGTAGGTGGAGATATTAGCAGTGTTGATGATGTAAAAGCAAAAAGGGTAAATCTCTCTTTTGGATGCTCTTTTATCAGTTTTTTGATAGCTGCTTTTGCAAGCTCATAACGGCTTGGCTTTAAGTCGTTTGCCTGCATAGAGTAAGAAGCATCAAGGGCTATAATATAGTCATGAGAATTGAAATTTTCTTCTACGTAGGCATTTTTATAAGCTGGCCGTGCCATTGCCAAAAACATAAAAACCAGACTGAGATACAAAAGTTTTGTCTGCTTGTTTGGATGGTCATGTTTTTTGTATATAAAATAGATAGGAATAAGTCCAAAAAGTACCCAGGCATTGAGAAAAGTCATCTAAGCTCTTCTCTTTGCAAGCAGGTATAAAAGCAGAAGGATGGCAAATGCTAAAGGATAAGTAAAGAGCATCTGTTTGTTTAAATAGTGCTCAGAACGTATTGCACTTGGTTCAAGTGCATTTAAATCTTTGTAAACATTCCGTAGTGCTTCTGCATTTTGGGCACTAAAGGCAACACCCCCTGTATCTTTAGCTATGTTTTGTAAAAGTTTTGTATCATAATCACTTGCTCTGCCTAAACCGATAGTGTAGATTTTCACATGGAGTTTTGTTGCCTGATCTACGGCATCTTTTATCTTCATTGTTCCACTGTTTTGGTAGCCGTCTGTAATAAGAATGATTACTCTGTTCTTTGCGTGAGACCTTTGCAACAACTCAAGTGAACGTGCAATACCATCACCGATTGCTGTGGAACTGCCCGCCATACCGACCTCTAAAAAATCAAGCATATAAGCAAGTGAGCGCATGTCATAAGTAATGGGAACAGGGCTGAAGGCATAGGAACCAAATACAACGACACCCACATTGTCATCAAACCTTTTTTCTACGAAACTTTTAATGAGTTTTTGTAAGATGGAGAATTTACTCTCACTTGTAGTATCGCTGGAGTATCCGCTCTCATCCATAGAACCACTCGTGTCAAGTGCAAAAACAAGATCACGACCTTTTCGCTGCTGCGCGCTTTTGGAATCATAGCTGATGGGTGATGCGAGTGCCGTAGCAAGTAGTGCTAAAATGAGAGAATAGAGTAGTTTCTCTCTGTTAAACCATTGTGCTTTTTGCGAAAAAAGGGATGTATGGGGAAAAATGATTTTTTTAATGCTCAGCGGACACTTGTAGATACAAAAGATGAGCAGTAAAAGTAAAAAAGCATAGGGATACTGAAACTCAAAATGCTGCATCTATTTCATTCCTGCCCATAGAAGTCTCAGCCAAAGCCCGAGTGTTGAACTGTATCCGACTTCTTTAAAGAGAAGTTTTTTATTTTTGTCATAGATAAAGGTAGTTGGAAATCCGGAAATTTGAAATTTCGCAGAGAGTGTACCATCTTTGTCATTCACTACTTTATATGTATAATCATGCGCATTAAGGTACTTTTTTATCTCTGCATCAGTTCCTGATTTGACAGCTATTGTAATGACTTGATAATGTTTTGAAAGAAAATTAATATTTGATGCTTCAAGTTTACACGTAGGACACCATGTAGCCCAGAAATGTATAAGCAGAGGTTTGTTCGTTTGAATAGTTTGCACACTGTTGTCAATCAATTGAAATGCTTCAATATTGAGCGGTGCACTGTTTAAAGATTGTGCTTTATAGAGGCTCATAAGATTGGTAATAATGGTTATGGCAATAAGAAAATAGATTGCTTCTTTGATATATTGTTTGATTTTTGATTTCATTATGATTTAGTTTAACACTAATGTAATAATAAAGTGATAAAATTAGTAAAAATAAAGGATAAAATATGTTAAAACTTCTAATTTCTTCGCTATCTATTTTACTACTTGCCGGTTGTCAAAATATTTCGCCACAGGTAAAAACTGATAAACAAACTGCATCTGTAAAACAGGAAAAGATGCAGAGTACAGATAAAAGTAAAGTAACAACTTCCCTTGCAGATCAAAAAAAGCCTATGATGCACAAAATGTTTCAAACTGTAGATAAAAAAGATGCCATTCTTGTACAACAGGGAGCACAAAAAGAGCATTGTGCGATGTGTGGTATGAATCTTGTCAAATTTTACAAGACAAGTCACGCAGCGAAGCTTAATGGTAAAAATATTCAATACTGTTCTCTTCACTGTTTGACAGATCACATTAATCAGGGTGCAGAGCTTGAAAATCCTATGGTAGTGGATGTAAAATCACTGAAATTTATTCCTGTTACAGAAGCTTTTTATGTCGTGGGAAGTGATGTGAAAGGGACTATGAGTCCGGTAAGCAAATATGCTTTTAAAAATTTGGAAGATGCGAAAAGATTTCAAAAAAAACATGGTGGAAAAATTGTAGATTTCTACTCTGCTTGGCAGATTGCTAAGAAAGATTTTAAAGATGCAAAACAGTAAATACAGAGATTCAAGAGTTTACCTTGTAGGAAGTGGTATAGCGGCATTGGCGAGTGCAGTATATCTGCAAAAAGATGCCGGTATTGCAGGTGAAAACATTCATATCCTTGAAAAAGAGAGCATTCCCGGTGGTGCATGTGACGGCTCCGGCAATGAGGAGCAGGGATTTTTAGTGCGTGGTGGAAGAATGCACGAAGCACACTATGAATGTTATTGGGATCTGCTCTCAAATATTCCTTCCTTAGAAGATGAAAATATCTCTGTAAAAGAGGAGACTTTTGCATTTAGTGAGAAGTATCTCTCCAATGCAAAAGCACGTCTGTTGAAAAATGGTCAAAAAGTTGATCTCTCTTCCTATGGGCTCTCCTTTAAACAGCAGGCGAAACTTACAGAACTCACTTTTATTCCTGAAATTGCATTGAATAATAAACGCATAGAAGATTGGTTTGATCAAGATTTTTTTGAGACTAACTACTGGCATATTTGGTCTACGATGTTTGCATTTCAAAAGTGGAGTTCTGTTGCTGAGATGCGACGCTATATGAAACGTTTTATTCATCTTGTTGACGGTTTGTATAAAATCGGCGGTATTATGCGGACAAAGTATAATCAGTATGACTCTGTAATTCGTCCACTGCGTAAATACCTTGAAGCCAGAGGTGTACATTTTGATATGGAGAGGGAAGTTGTAGATATCGACTTTAATCTCTCTGCGGACAGACATACGGCAACGGTGATTCATTTGAAAAACGGAGATGAAATTGTTCTATCTAAAAATGATTATGTTTTCATCACCAACGGCTCCATCACTGAGAGTACAGATGTTGGCTCGTGGCATGAAGCACCAAAACTCAAAGGCATAGAAGAATCTGGCTCATGGAAACTCTGGAAAAAACTGGCTAAAAAACATGAAATATTTGGCAACCCTGACCCTTTTTGCGATAATGTTGACCTTCAAAAATGGTACTCTTTTACGGCAACTTTAAAAGAGAGGACCTTTCATGATTACATGCAGGAGTTTAGTGGAAATGTAGATGGAACAGGCGGCTTGGTTACGATGACAGATTCTAACTGGTTGATGTCCATTGTTATTGCGCATCAGCCTCATTTTGTAAATCAAAGTGAGAGTGTAAAAATATTTTGGGGATATGGACTCTACCCAGATAGAAAAGGAAACTTTGTAGATAAAACGATGGCAGAGTGCAGCGGCGAAGAGATACTCGAAGAGCTGTATGGTCATCTGAAAATTCAGGAGTTGATGAAACCGATTACTCAAGCAGGGAAAGTGAACTGTCTTCCTGTCGCTATGCCTTTTATAGACAGTCTTTTTATGCCGAGAAAATTAGGTGACAGACCGAATGTTATTCCTAAAGGGGCTACAAATTTTGCATTTTTAGGTCAATTTTCCGAAGTTGAAAAAGATTGTGTTTTTACGGTTGAGTACTCTGTTCGAACGGCACAAATGGCAGTCTATGGACTCTTTGATACTGATAAAAAAGTGATACCGGTTTATGATTCTATTCATAATCCAAAGTATTTGATAGCAGCTATGAAAGCGTTAAGCAGATAAGTAGTTTTTAATTTTTAGAGTAGGAGTTTAGAGGGTGCGAAGATAGAGTTTTTACTCTATCTCTGCATCGATAACATCATCGTCATCTTTTTTAGCATTTTTGTTTGCTTCACCAGCTTCACTGCCTTGCTCTTTTTTATACATCTGCTCAGCCATTTTATGACTTGCTTCTGTAAGTGCTTTTACTTTCTCTTCGATTTGCTCTTTGGATGCATTTTCATCTTTTAGAACCTCTTGAAGCTCAGTAATAGCTGCTTGAATTTTTGCTTTTTCATCAGCTTCAAGGTTATCACCCATCTCTGTCATAGATTTCTCTGTTTGGGCAATAAGTGCATCTGCTTGGTTTTTAAGCTCTACAAGTGCTTTTCTCGCTTCATCTTCTGCTTTGTGAGCTTCTGCATCTTGAACCATTTTATTGATCTCTTCTTCACTCAGTCCAGATGATCCAGAGATAGTGATAGATTGAGATTTTCCAGTACCTTTGTCAGTAGAACTAACAGTTAAAATACCATTTGCATCAATGTCAAATGTCACTTCAATCTGAGGCACACCACGTGGTGCTGCCGGAATATCACCAAGCTCAAATAGACCGAGAGATTTGTTGTCTTTAGCAAACTCACGCTCCCCTTGTACTACATTGATAGAAACCGCTGGCTGGTTGTCTTCTGCAGTTGAGAAGATTTGTGATTTCTTCACTGGAATAGTTGTCCCTTTTTCAATTACTTTTGTTGCAACACCGCCAAGTGTCTCAATTCCAAGTGAAAGAGGTGTAACATCAAGTAAAAGAACATCTTTTACATCTCCACGGAGTACACCACCTTGAATAGCAGCACCTGCAGCAACAACTTCATCAGGGTTAACAGATTTATTTAAATCTTTTCCATCGAAGTAATCACTTACTTTTGTCTGTACCAATGGCACACGAGTTGAACCACCAACCATGATAATCTCTTTGATCTCATTTTTGCTTAAGTCCGCATCTTTCATAGCAACATCAATATGGTCCATAGTCTCTTTTACCAGTGTTTCAATCATACCTTCAAATTTAGCACGAGTAAGTTTTACAACTAAGTGTTGTGGCCCGGCTTCTGTCATAGTGATGAACGGCAGGTTGATTTCAGTCTCAGTCGCGCTACTTAACTCTTTTTTCGCAGTTTCTGCTGCATCTTTAAGACGTTGCAGTGCCATTTTGTCATTTTTAAGATCAATTCCATGGCTTCCTTTAAACTCAGATGCTAACCAGTCAACAATTTTGTTATCGAAGTCATCACCACCTAAGAATGCATTTCCGTCAGTTGAAAGAACTTCAAATGTACCATCAGAAATTTCCAGTGTCGTAACATCAAATGTACCACCACCAAGGTCATATACAAGTACATTTTCTTCACTTTTGCTCTCAAGACCATATGCAAGTGCTGAAGCTGTCGGCTCATTGATAATACGAAGAACATTGAGTCCTGCGATTGTTCCGGCATCTTTTGTCGCTTTTCTTTGTGAATCATTAAAATATGCAGGAACTGTAATAACAGCATCTGTCACTTTTGAACCTAAATAAGACTCTGCATCTTCTTTGAGTTTTGTAAGAATTTTCGCTGAAACTTCTTGCGGTGTATATACTTTACCCGCAACATCAACAGCAGCCATTCCATCTTTATCTACTATTTTATATGTAACTTTATCTTGAGCGAGTTTTGCATTCTCTTCGTTCATCATAAGACCCATGATTCTTTTTACTGAAGAGATTGTTTTCTCAGGGTTTGTAATCGCTTGACGTTTTGCAGGGTCACCTACTAAAACTTCCCCTTTATCAGTAAATGCAACTACGGAAGGTGTTGTGTTTTTTCCTTCTGCATTTGGGATGATTTTCGCTTCACCGCCTTCATAAACTGCCACACAAGAGTTTGTTGTTCCTAAATCTATACCTATTACTTTGCTCATTTTTATTCCTTTAATTGAATTTCATTAAATTAAAGGGAACCTTCTATTCCCTTTTTATACGATGTCGGAAGTAATTCCGCCATCTACGCTAACGCTAGGTTTTCTTCGGCAGAAAGCCCAAGGTGCTAGCACCTTTAAAGATATTTATTTTTTTAACAGTGTAATTATATGCTGTTTTAAAAAAATATTTTGCAACTTATGTTGCACAAAGCGAAATTAATTCGCAACTACAACCATCGCTTCACGCAATGGTCTCTCTTTGTACTTGTACCCGGTTTGGAAGGTCTCAACGATTTGACCACTCTCAATCTCTGGATGCTCAACACTCTGGACTGCATTGTGAATGTTTGGATCAAACGGCTCTTCGTGAGATACCATAGTTACACCATGCTTTTCAAGTGCTGTTATAAACTGCTTCAATGTAAGCTCAATTCCCTCTTTGAGTTTCTCGATCAACTCCTCGGGTGCAGCATCTGCATCTGCAGATTTAAGTGCCATCTGGAGTGAATCAAGTACCGGAATCATATCTTTTGCAAATTTTTCATTTGCATACTCTACTGCTGTATACTTCTCACGCTCCAATCTCTTTTTGATGTTATCAAAATCAGCGTGGACTCGTGCATACTTGTCTTTGTACTCTTCTAACTCTTTTTGAAGTAGTTCAAGTTCATTCTCAGCAGCAACGGCATTTGCCTCTGCTTCTTCATTCATATTCGTTTCGTTTTCATTAATGTTTTCGTTTTCTATATTTTCATTAGACATAATAATATAAAGCTCCTTTTTTTAAAAGATAAGCATATTATACATATTGAGTGTAACAATGTCAAGTCGTAGTTGAATTTTATTGGTAAATAAAGTTGAGCCTTATTATGT
>JALVXQ010000132.1 GCA_027038255.1 Sulfurimonas sp.
GAACAACTTCATACTTTTTTCTCGCCTCTGCAAGCAGTGAAACTAAATTTAGCATTCTCTCTTTTGCTATATCATCTAAATTTGTTAAAACACTACTTCCTACTTTAAATACAACTCTTTTCAAAACTATCAACTCCTTGTATATTTCATTTCACTTTCAAGATAACATATAAAACTTATGTTGAAATTATAATGTAAATTTTTTTCGTAATCCTTTGTTCCCATTCTCTGAATGGGAACGAGATGAACACAACAAATATTTCTTAAACTTCGTAATCTTTTTTAAAATCCACATATCTTTTTGCAGAAGCGTAGAGTTCTGCGACTTCTTCATCCTTAAGCTCACGTACAACTTTTGCGGGGCTGCCGACTATTAAACTTCGTGGTGGAAACACTTTGTTTTTCGTTACAAGTGCACCAGCACCCACAATGCTCTCTTTGCCGATAACGGCACCATCTAAGATTGTGGCACTCATCCCGATAAGACAGGCATCCTCAATTGTACAGCCATGCAGCATGACTCGATGTCCGACTGTGACATCATTGCCTATAACAGTAGGGTTTCCTGTGGATTTGTCGTCGTTTTTATAGTGTGTGACATGTATCATGGAGAGGTCTTGCACATTGGTTCTGTCTCCAATTGAGATGTAGTGGACATCTCCGCGAACGACACAGCCAAACCAGATAGAACAATCTTCTCCTATTGTTACATCACCGATGACATCTGCTGAGGGAGCTATCCAAGTGCCTTTTTTAACTGTAGGCAGAATATCTTTAAATGTATGAACCATTTTTACTCCTAACTCTCAATAAAGAGACGGTTTACAAGTTGTTGTACATAAGTAGAGGTCTCTTTTTTTGTTGCTTTGGCAATTTTGTTGACATAATCTTCTAAAAGTTTATGGTTGTTAATTGCTTTTTGTCCGTCATGCTTGAGTTTGACATAGGTTCCGTCATTTTTAAGTTCATGGGAGAGCACATTGTCTGAACATTGCAGTTTTAAAATTTGAATGATTTTTTTCTGTGCAGATTCATCTTTCACAGCAGTTAATAGCTCAATACGTCGTACAAGATTTCTTGGCATCCAGTCTGCACTGGAGATGTAAACCTGCGATGCATCATTTTTAAAATAAAATGCACGGGCATGCTCAAGATATTTTCCAAGTATTGAAATAACTCTAATGTTGTCACTTACCCCCTCTATACCGGGTTTTAGACAGCAGATACCACGAACGATAAGCTCCACTGTGACACCTGCCTGACTCGCTTTGTAGAGTGCACGGATGACATCTTCATCAACGAGTGAGTTGATTTTTGCGATGATATGACCGTTTGCGCCCTGTCTTGTCTCATTATGAATGAGTGAGAGCAGTTTTGGTTTTATCTGTGAGGGTGCCATATAGAGCTCGTTGAGTTTTCCTTTTTTACTAAAGCCTGTTAAAAAGTGAAAGAAGCGTGTCAAATCATTGGTAACAACATCTTTGGAGGTCATGTAGCTCATATCTGTATATATTTTTGCCGTGGAAGGGTTATAGTTTCCAGTGCCAAGATGGGCATACTGTTTGAGTTTACCGTTTTTTCTACGTGTGACGAGGGCTGCTTTTGCATGTACTTTAAAACCTTTAATACCGTAAATGACATGCGCACCTGCTTTCTCCAGTGCTTTTGCCCAGATGAGGTTATTCTCCTCGTCAAAACGCGCTTTAAGCTCAACCATAACAGTTACCTGCTTGCCGCTTTCACTCGCATCCATCAATGCTTTTACTATGGGTGAATTCGTTCCTGAACGGTAGAGTGTCATTTTGATAGAGACGACATCAGGGTCTTTTGCCGCAACCTGAATAAGTTTGACAACCGGCTCGAAGCTCTCATAGGGATGGTACATCAAAACATCCTGCTTTTCCAGAGTTGCAAAGATATCTTCACTTGTGTCAAACGGTGGAAGAATTTTTGGTTTGAATGGCGGCAGCAGTAGATGTGCAAAGTCTCTGTTAGAGACTATTTGCCATAAAGAAGAAAGATTTAAAAATGTATGAAAGGTGTAAATGTCATCTTTATAAACATTCGTATGTTTGTTAATGAAGTTGATAATCTCATCATCGGCATGAGAACCGACCTCGAGACGCACCATCTCCCCTTTACGACGAAGTTTGAGCCCCTCTTCAAGGATCTCCATAAAGTCATCCGCTTCTTCCTCTTCAATGGCGATATCGGCATTACGCGTTACACGAAACGGAGCATATTTTATGAGTGAGTAACCAGGAAAAAGTTCATCGACATGTTTCTCTACAAGACTCTCAATAGGAACATAGATACCGCCGTCAAGCTCGACAAAACGATTCAGTACACGCGGAACGCGGATGATTCCAAAACGTTCTATATTTTCATTGTCATTGTCACGCAGCTTTACAATGAGACCAAAACTGAGGTTGTTGAGGTGTGGAAAAGGGTGCGTAGCATCAACGGCAATAGGGATAATAACAGGGTAAATGTTTTCATTAAAATATTGATTAACTTTGTGTTTTTCTTGATTAGTGAGCTCTTCATATATCTTTACACTGACACCTTCAGGTTCAAGTTTTTTAAGGATTTCACTTCGGCAGTGCTCTACCACCTGCTGCTCTTGATGCAGATAGTTTCTTATCTCACGCAGCTGCTGCAGTGGTGTGAGTTTATCCGGACCAGAGACAATGATGCCAGCAGCAAAAAGCTTTTTCAACCCTGCAACACGAATCATGTAAAATTCATCGAGATTTGTCCCGTAAATGGCAAGGAACTTCAAACGTTCTAAAAGCGGTAGTGAATCATCCTGTGCCTGCTTGAGTACTCTTGTATTGAACTGCAACCATGAAATTTCACGGTTGTTATAAAGATTTGGATTTTTTAAATTAAGCATCGATCATAATCCTGTTAGAATGAAAATATTTTTTCTTATTATATCTAAATGAGTTTATATTCAGATTATTTGATGACACCTGTCCCTTTGTAATTGGCTGCGTGATAGATAGTTACACCGTTTTTACGTGCGTAGTACTCCATTAAAAGTTTTTGAATGGTTGGCTCGATTGAAGGGGCAAACCAGGCATTGTTGCTGATGGCGATGAGGTAGTTGACATCACCACTGTAAAGCTCTTCAGAGGTTGCTTCATAGCAGATTGCATTACGAAACTTCACACCTTTGATGAGGAAATCAGTAGGTTTTTTAGCTGTGGAAAAATCACTTTCACCGTTAAAAAAAGTATCGTTAATGAATTTTTGTGCAAATTTCGGCAGAGGAATATACTCTCCAAAAGGGACAAGTACAAGTTTTTTTGCTACTTGATATTTGCCGTTTTGAAACATGTAGGTGACATTGTAATTTTTTCCATCCTCTCTCATAAGCGCACCGGCAATAATAGTGATTTTTTGAGAAAATTTTTCAAGCTGTTTGATCAATTCGGGTGTTTTGTTCATAAAAAGTGGAAATACAGACTCTGGCAGTACAACGACATCATAAGCTTCATCGATGGCTTTTTGTATCTTTTGAAAAACCATGTAAACAGTAGGGGAGAGCGCTTGGCGTGTCCATTTATAATCTTGTTTGATGTCTGTTGCGACAAGTTTTATTTTCAGTGGTGCATTATGCTGTGGCGGGTAGCCATAGGAAAATGCTGTAATAAGGAGTAACAAGGGTGTATATTTATAGGGATTTTTTAGCAGTGAAGGCAGAGAAAGTGCTAAGAGCACAAGGGCAAGTTGGTACTTGTAAACACCAATATAACTATTGACAAAGAGCAGCTCTATCTGCATCCAGTTCCAGTTAAACGGATGCACAAAACTCAGACCAAAGAGAAACAGTGCCCGCAGCAGTGCACTGTTCGTAAAAGCCAGCGGTGCAAAAAAGAGCAGATAGACAAAGCCAAAACCAAGCGTAATAACAGGCTCCATATAACCGACACCCTGATACTTAAAACTGTACCCTATCCAGTAAAACCAAAGCAGCCCGATAAGAAAGCCAGCAATTAAAACAGAGCGTTTGGGAATGTACAAAAACATACCAAGAGCAGCCAGCCCAAAAAGTGTATTTATGAGCTTGTTTGTTAAGTCGAAATATTCAAAATATATGAACGCACTGAAGAGAAGTGCTGTTGTTAATCCCAGGAAAATATCTTTTGTAAATTTATTCATTACGTAATTGTACACAATTTACCCATTAACTCTTTTAAATTAAAAAATATTATAATTATTATCAAATTTATTGACATAATGGTTTTAATTAGTGTAGAATGATTTTGTGATAAAAATAATGGAGGTTGTTATGGATGAAACAATTATGGAAGGTCTTTCCTCAATAAAAGGCTATATGGGCGGAGCAATTAACAACTATACCGGCGAATGTTTAGTATGTGATGCGGCAAGACTCTCTGGAAATTTAGAAGAAACTTCAGCGACATTTAATGATGTTTTCCGAGATTCACATAAAATTTCTCAAAATTTAAAACTTGGTGCAACGCAAATTATGGAAATCCATACAGAGAAAGCGGTGATTTTAATGGGATGTTCTGGAGAAGATTCTCGAGTACATTTGCATATATTTGCAGTATTTAGTAGTGATGGAAATGTCGCACTTGGAAAAATGGCATTGAAAAAAATTCTTCCAAAAGCAGTAGATATGCTTGCATAAAATGGTATAAAATACCATTTTATTTTGAGAGATAGTTTGTTATTGCTTCTTGAATTTCATGTAATTGAATAGGCTTTGTTAGTACGCTGTCTGCTCCAGACTCATGGAGTGCCTTTTTCGTCTGTTTATCTGCATTTCCTGTAAGCCCTATAATAATACTGGCTTTTTGATTACTCTCTTTTTCAAATGTTCGCATTTTACGAATCGCTTCATGTCCTTGCATCCCTGACATGTTTTCATCCATAAAAATTAAATCAATATCATTGTTCTTATATGTCTCTATAGCATCGACTCCATTACTGCAAAGAAAAACAGTAATATTCATAGTTTTGAGTACCTCTTGCATAAATTTGAGGTTAATACTGTTGTCATCAACTACAAGTATACTTTTCCCATTGAATTGTTGAAGATTTGTAAATTTTTGTCTCTCTTTACTATTGGAAAAGTCTTTATCTAAAGAGAGGAGGAGCGCATTATAGATATCATGAGGCAGTAGTGGTGTATTTAATCTTTGAACATTCCCCTCAAAACGGCATTCTTGTAAGAATGTATCTCCCAGAATGATAGCTGCCCTATTATTATCAAGCGTGTCTTGTACATGTTGATTGGCATGAATGGCATCTTCTCTAAAAATAATAAAAGTATCAAATGGATGTTTATATGCAAGAAATTCTTTTTCATTATGGACTTCGTGATAGTTGACATCCCATTTTTTCAAATAGTGTACAAGTGATAAAATAGCATTGCTTTTTGTCTCAGGTTGATAGACTAAGAGTTTGAGTGATTGTAATTTTTCTTTCTCAAATGCGTATGGTGTATTTTTTGGTGTGTTGCATGGAATATTAAAGTAAAATGTACTTCCCTGTCCCGGTTCACTCTCAAGTTTTAAAATACCTCCAAGCAGCACTGAAAGCTGCGAGGATATGCTTAGTCCTAAACCAGTGCCGCCATGCTCTCTTGCTGTTGAATTTTTCTCTTGTGTATAGGCTGAAAATATCTCTTGTTGCATCTCTTTAGATATTCCGGGCCCACTATCTTTGACACTTATAGTCATACCATCATTCTTTTTATTGTAGAGTATGTCTAAAAATATTTCACCATTTTCAGGTGTAAACTTGATAGCATTACTCAAAAGGTTGTTCATGATTTGTTTGATTCTATGATAATCAGAAACGATGACTTTTGGCAACTCTGGATCGTAAAAAGTGTTAAAAGAGATATTTTTCTTTTTTGCGGTATTGTGAAAAAGTTTTGCTACGTCACTTAGTTCTTTAAAAACAGAAAATTCTACATTTTCAATATTCATCTTGCCACTTGCCATTTTAGAAATGTCAAGTGCATCATTGATGAGTGTAACCATCGTTTCAGCACTTTTCAATGCAATCTCTAAATACTCTTTTTTTTCTTTCTCACTCTCTTTTAAATTTAATAGTTCTAAAAAGCCTATAACAGCATTCATAGGGGTGCGTACATCATGAATAATAGTAGAAAAGTACTCCTGCTCTCTCCTGTTTTTTGCACTCAATTTGTCATAGGCTTCCATACAGTCAAAGAAACTGGCATCCTCTTTTTCATATTTCGACTCTATGAGTTCTTTGTCTTGTAAAAACCTTTTTATAAAGATAGAAAAGCGGGTCATATAGGTTAAATCTTTTTGTGTGTATTGGTTCCAACTGCCTTCTGTTATGGCTGCCCACATAATTGCTAATATATTTTTGGCCGGAGTGTCATCAACAATAGGAATAAGTAAAATATCTTTAAGCTCATAATTCATAAAGTTGTCATATTTTTCATTATAAAGAAAACTTCTTGTTATATCATTCACAATGAGAGCTTGTTTTGTTTTATAACATTCAGCAATGATACTTTCTTCTTCAAGATTCATTGGAATTCTTTTATTGAGTGTAATGATCTCAAACTCTTGAGTCTCCTCATGCGGCAACAAAACAAAGGCCTCTTTTGCCGGTGTGATCTCTTTTGTTTTATCCTCACAGCCTAGAGCAATCTTTTCTATTTCATGCTCTTGTTCAAATCGTTGTTCACAAACTATGACTATCTCTTTGAACTCTTCTTCTGTTAACTCTTTTTTAATATCTATATTTTTTATAGCCATAAATTTCTTCTTTATAAATTATTTATATTTAATGTTAGTATAAATTATAATATATTTTGCTTAAGCTAAAAACAATATGATAAAAATATGGTATAATTTTTTTAAGTTGAACTTATGTTCATGAAAGAATAAGGGAGATAGCATAAAAACTTTATATCTTATACGACATGCAAAATCAGATTGGAGTGACGGTTCTTTAAGTGATTTTGAGAGAGGCATTACAAAAAGAGGTTACAAAGATTTAAATACGATTGGATCATACCTTTTACTCAAAAATGTTTTGCCCGATTATATTATTTCAAGTGCAGCATTACGGGCGCAAATAACGACAGAAGCATTGGCAAAGAAAATTGGATATACAGGTGAAATAGAGTATATGGATGAGCTATATCTTAGTAAACCAGATACTATTTTAAATGTCTTATCCTTAGAAGATGATAAAAATAAATCAATTTTTTTAGTGACACATAATCCTTCTATCTCTGAGCTGGCAAATTCTTTACAAGATGAAAATATTGCTAAATTTCCTACTGCAGGTGTAGTGAAAATAAATTTTAGTATTGATTCATGGCAAGATATTCTTGAATCTAAAGGAATTTTGGATTTTTTTGTGTTTCCAAAGCAGTTTAAGTATTATATTCCAAGAGAGGTAAGAGAAATCCTTACATAGTAGTTAATTTTAGAAGCTTATTAGCATATTTTTTGTATAATCCTCACAATTTTAACTAAAGGAACCATCACTCATGGATATTATTTCCCAACTCTTACCCTTCGTATTTTTAATTGCAATTATGTATTATGTAATTATTCGCCCCCAACAAAAAGAGGCAAAAGCCAAAAAAGAGATGCTTGCAGCTCTTAAAAAAGGCGACAAAGTAATCACTAATGGCGGTTTTATCGTTATTGTGCACAAAGTTGAAGATAACTTTTTAAGTGTAAAACTCAATGACGATACAGTCGTAAAAATTACAAAAGATTCCATTGCAAAGAAGTACGAGGATGAAGCTTAATTATCGCATAGTCATTTTCGCTCTTGCAATAGTTTTTGGTGTTGCTTTTTCAATACCTTCACTGTTGCAAACGCAAAGTGGCAAAAAAATTACTTTGGGCCTTGATTTGCAAGGTGGTCTGCATATGCTTCTTGGTGTAAAAACTGATGAAGCGATTAAAAGCCGTATTAAGTCTATTGCTGCAAGTGTCAAACACTATGCAGACAGAAATGACATTCTCATAGATGGACTTACTTTTGATGCCAACAGTGTCAGTTTTGAAGTACTGGATTCTGATGAGATAAAATCTTTTGATGATTTTCTATCTAAAATAGAAGGTGCGAAGATTGACACAAAAGGTGCAGTGATTACAATCTCTTTTACACCAAAAGAAGTTGAAAAAATAAAAAAACTGGCTATTAGTCAGGCAATTGAGACCATTAGAAACAGACTTGACCAGTTTGGACTCTCTGAACCGCTTGTTGCCAAGCAAGGAAAAGACAAAATTCTTGTGGAACTTGCAGGAATTAAGACACCGCAGGAAGAGCAGCGTGCAAGAGAGCTGATCTCACGTGCGGCAAAACTCGATTTGATGGCTGTTGATGAAGCAAGAAATGCAAGAGTTTATAATATGAGTGATGCAGATGCTGCAGCATATGGGGATGTGATTTTACCAGATGAAAAAAATCCAAAAATTAAATATCTGGTCCATGAGCTTCCGATTTTAGACGGGAGTATGCTGACAAATGCAAATGTAGGTTTTGACAAAAACAACCGTCCTGTTATTGATTTTAAACTCAATGCTGAAGGTGCAGATATCTTTGGTGACTTTACAGGTAAAAATGTAGGAAAACGACTTGCAATTGTACTTGATGGCAAAGTTTACTCTGCTCCAAATATAAATGAGCGTATTGGCGGCGGGGCTGGACAAATCTCTGGAAACTACTCCGTTCTTGAAGCAAAAGATTTAGCGATTGCGCTGCGTTCTGGTGCGCTACTTGCTCCGATTTACCTGATGGAAAAACGCTCTGTTGGACCTAGTTTGGGAGCAGACAGTATTAGAGCTTCAATGATTGCGCTTCTTGGCGGCTTTGTTCTCGTTATTGTCTTTATGCTTGTTTACTATCGTATGGCGGGAGTGATTGCAAATATTGCGCTTATTGCCAATCTTTTTCTCCTTTTAGCAGTTATGAGCCTCTTTGGTGCGACACTGACACTGCCAGGTATGGCCGGGATTGTCTTAACGGTCGGTATGGCAGTTGATGCCAATGTTATTATCTCCGAGAGGATACGCGAACTCATTTATGAGGGCAAGTCGATGCACAAAGCGATTGAAGATGGTTACAGTAATGCGATGAGTGCGATTCTCGATGCGAATATTACGACGCTTATCGCTGCAGTTGTTCTGTATGTGTATGGAACAGGTGCGATTAAAGGTTTTGCTATTACGATGAGTATCGGTATCTTGGCTTCTATGCTTACTGCGATTTTAGGAACACATGGTATTTATGATTTACTTGAGAGTAAAATAGGTAAAAGTAAAAACTATAAATTTTGGTTTGGGATTGAGGGGAAATAATGGAATTTTTTAGATATAAATCAGCCCTTAATTTTATGGGCAAATCAAAAATAGCAATTGGAATTTCTATTACATTAATGTTAATCTCTTATGCGATTTTGGCTGTTAAAGGTTTTAATTACGGGATTGATTTTGCCGGTGGAACGATTGTTCAAGTGAAATATGACAAAGCAGCACCGATACAGGAGATGCGTGAGAAGTTAAAAGGCAACAAACTTTTTGATAACGCAAGCATCACAAAATTTGGTTCTCCTGACGAAGTTGTCATCCGTATGAAGACAAGTACAGGCAGTGTGACAAAAGATCTTGGTGACATGACACGTGCAGCACTTAAAGGAACAGGAAATTTCCAGATTCGTCGTGTTGATATTGTAGGACCGGCAGTTGGTAGTGAGTTGCGTGAGAAGGGACTTATGTCGATGTTTTTGGCAATTGTGGGAATTTTGATCTATGTTGCATTTCGATTTGAGTGGCGTTTTGCTGTGGCTTCGATTGCTGCATTGGTTCATGATGTCTCCATTGCAAGTGGTTTTGTTGCACTTTTTGGTATCGATGTGAATCTTGACGTTCTTGCAGCACTTTTGACACTGCTTGGATACTCTCTTAATGATACGATTATTGTCTTTGACCGTATTCGTGAAGGAATTGTCGGCTCTAAAAATATGACATTGCAAGAGATAATTGATGAATCAATCACAAGAACACTCTCAAGAACAACATTAACATCACTGACAACTTTCTTCGTGATATTTACACTCTTTATGTATGGTGGTGAGATTATTCATCCTTTTGCATTTACTATGCTCATTGGTATCATTGTTGGTACCTATTCTTCTATTTTTGTTGCTTCACCGATTCTTTTATGGTTCGGTTTTGATGTAAAAAGATACCATTCGAAATTAGCCGAAAAAGCTAAAAGAGAAGCAGAAAAAGAGAAAATGAGAGCACAATTTGAATCAGGAGTGATGTAGTATGATTGCACTAGTGCAATGGGCTTCCTGCCGAAGGAATCCAAGTGATAACGTAGCTGAGGGAATTACTTCCCTTAGCGTGATAAATAAAGGGAAAAAGGTTCCCTTGAATTTATGTAATAAATTGAAGGAGAAGTGATGGATTGGGGTAAGGTTGTTTATGTTTTCTTTTCTTTAATGAGTTTAACCTCGATAGCGGGGTTTTTATATGAAAATACAGCAGTTTCGTTGTTTGTAGCAGCAAGTGTAAACTTGATTTCAACAATTTTAAAAATTGGAGTGCGAAATCTACTCTCTGCGGAGCTTTTAGCCTCTTCATTGGTTGCTGATTTACACCTTATCCCTGCATTTGTATTCTTAGTGATTGTACATGACGATTCATGGGCTATTGCTCTTGCAATTGGTGCACTCATTGCAAATGTCTTCTCAATGGGACTTGTTTACATTGAGAGCAGCAAAACACACGAAGAGTATTAAAAAAAGAAATTATTTTATTAGGAAGAAGAGCATTGGAATATAGCGCGAAAAATATAGAGAAAAAATGGCAAGAGTATTGGAAAACGAACGAAAGTTTTGAGCCGAGTGAAGATTTTACGCAGGAGAAGAAGTATATTCTTTCGATGTTCCCTTTCCCAAGCGGACGTCTGCATATGGGGCACGTGAGAAACTACTCTATCTCAGATGCTTTTGCACGTTACCATAGACAACAGGGGAAAAATGTTCTGCATCCAATCGGCTTTGACAGTTTTGGTATGCCGGCAGAAAATGCAGCTATTAAAAATGGAAGCCATCCAAAATCTTGGACCTATGATAACATAGAATATATGAAAAATGAGTTCTACTCTCTTGGCTTTTCTTTCTCACGCAAGCGTGAAATGGCAACTTCTGATGAACTTTACACAAAATTCGAGCAGGGCTTTATCATCGACATGTTTAACAAAGGACTGC
>JALVXQ010000133.1 GCA_027038255.1 Sulfurimonas sp.
GGCTCACACCTTTCAAGCACTATTCGGCAGAAAAAGATAGCTTCTGAACTGAAGTATTTTGAAGAGTTTGAGAACATCATCATGCAAGGGCATATCGATGCCTACTACTCCTTTAAAGGCATGGATAAAATAACCGATAAAAAAGAGCTCTACAAACGCATTAACAAAAAGACAAGTAACAACATTGACATCGTAGCCTACGTCTCACGTGATCCACAAGGCAATCTTCTCAAAGCCTCTGATGTAAGTGACTATCACTATGATCTCTTTGTACTTGAAAGCTATGCAAGTCATAAAGAGTATGGGGTAAAAGTTTATGATGAAGCCCAAGATGAGAAGCACATCACCCACCATGACTTCTGGGTACTCAACACCTCAGCCTACCCTGTCACACTACGCAGTAACACACATAATTTTGAAGATATACAGATAGAAGGACATGGACTAAAGCTCATCAAAACAGCCCACCCGTTTTGTTATAAACAAGGGGATGTGTTTTGTGAGTTTAAGGGTGTGAGGGTTGCGACTACCTTTGTAGAGAGAGGGTGACTTTATTTAGCCACACTCTCCAAATGTTTTGAAAAATCTTCTGGTTTAATAAATCCAGTTAATGACTTCTCAGGCAAGTAGTTATTGTCTTTATCAAAAAAGATAATGTTTGGTGTACCAAAAAGTTCAAACTTTTTAAGTAGTGCTTTATCGTCATCACTATTGGCTGTTAAGTTAACTTGAATAAAAGTAAATTTCTTCAACTGTTCTTTCACTTTAGGGTCAGGGAAAGTAATATGTTCTAACTCTGCACATGCCGTACATGAATCTTTACCAAAGTCAACCACTACAGGTTTATCTGAAGCAGCTATCTCTTTTTCTAAACGTGCGATGGAGTAACCTAAATGTCCTGACTTGTCCACTTTTTCTACAGTCACTGCAGCACCCCCACCTGAGGTAAATTTCTCAAATGGACTTAACATTGAACTTGCTCCTGAAAGTACACCCATAAAAAGTGCTACTCCATACAAGAACATTATCATCGCAAAAAGTTTAAAGAGCTTTTTCGCTCCTTCACCTGCTTTAGTCTCAAAGACACCCATGTATAGTGCCGTACCTATAAATAGAAGTGACCACAACATCATCGTCATTCCTGCTGGAAGAATACGGCTCAACATAAAGATACCAAGACCTAACATCATGACACCAAAAGTTTGAGAAACAGCAGTCATCCAACCACCAGGCTTTGGCATAAATTTACCAGCACCTATACCTACAAGAAG
The DNA here is from genome assembly GCA_027038255.1 of Sulfurimonas sp. Taxonomy (GTDB): domain Bacteria; phylum Campylobacterota; class Campylobacteria; order Campylobacterales; family Sulfurimonadaceae; genus Sulfurimonas. The sequence goes on from JALVXQ010000133.1 coordinate 1,272, forward strand.
CAGTGGCATACCCATCCCCATACTCATTACAAACAATGCTGACCCACCAAGTAGTGCATCACCTGTATGAGAGATAAACAGTACTGCTCCACCTAGTGGCGGTGCCACACAAGGGCCTACAATAAGTGCAGAGAGAAGTCCCATAATCGCAGTTCCAACGATACCTTTACCTTGTGCATCGTCACTTGCTTTACTGAGTTTAGACTGCCATGAGGCAGGAAGTCCTATCTCATAGTAACCAAAGAGTGAGAAAGCCAATGCCACAAACATTAAGGCAAAGACTGTTAATACCCAAGGGTTTTGCATCGCAGCTTGTATGTCAGCACCTAGTAACCCTGCGATAAGTCCTACAAAAGTGTAAGTCATAGCCATAGACAACACATACACTAAAGAGGTAAAAAATGCTTTTGCCACTGATGGCTTCGTATCACCACTTTGTTGAGAAACGATAATAGATGACAAAATAGGAATCATTGGGAAGATACAAGGTGTAAGTGAAAGTAACAATCCAAATACAAAGAAAAGCAATAAGATAAAAACTGAACTTTCATTGACCAAAATATCAGCAATTTTAGCCGTATTTCCTTCTTTAATCATTTTAGAAATCTTATCGAATACTCCTAATTCTGTACCTTTAAATTTGAAAGTTTTCTTTATAGGCTGATAACAAATCCCTGCATCAGAACAGCCTTGAAACTCTATCTCTAAGGTATAGTCACCTGCAACTTTAGATTCTATCTCAGATGTAGGGATATTTACCTCTACATCATGTTCATATATTTTATCCCCGTCAAATTCATGTGAAGCTGGCTTTTTTACAGTAAGCTCTACATTTTGAGGGTCAATCACTCTGTAATGTAAAGAATCTTCATAGATATGAATCTTATCTGCCATTTTAACATGTGTTTCAATCGTATCGTCTTTCTCTACCGCTGTTACAGTAAACGCTTCATCGGGTGTAAGAAATTTCTGTTTCTTCAACGCCGAAGAAAAACCACCAAAAACAAATGTACTCAATAACAAACTTACAAGTAGTAACTTTTTGATTAAATTCTGCATTTTCTCTCTTTTCTATAAAATTTTATTGTATTCTATACAACTATTTGTGTATAAACAGTGTAATAGTAACTTAAACTGCGTTAGCATTATGTTAATAAAAAGATAAAAGGCATACGAATGGCAAACCATCTTAAAAATGAACACTCACCTTACTTACAACAACATGCAGACAACCCTGTGGACTGGTACCCTTGGGGAGATGAAGCTTTCGAAAAAGCGCGTAAAGAAAACAAAGCTATCTTCCTTAGTATCGGGTATAGTTCTTGTCACTGGTGTCATGTCATGGAACATGAGTCTTTTGAAGATGAA
>JALVXQ010000134.1 GCA_027038255.1 Sulfurimonas sp.
TAAAGATTTTGGAAGCGAATATGTTTATGAGCTTGATGTAAGTAATGAAGAGCATATGGCAGGCATTGCTGCAAAGATAGAAAAAGATTTCGGTAAGATCGATTTTTTAGTTCACTCTGTTGCATTCGCTCCAAAAGAGGCACTCTCAGAGCCATTTATAAAAACAAGTAAGAGTGCTTTTCAAATTGCGATGGATATCTCCGTATACTCTCTCATCGATTTGACAAACCGTTTAGAGTCAGTACTGAGTGATGATGCGTCAATACTCACACTCTCTTATCTTGGTGGTCCAAAATATATAGTGAATTATAATGTAATGGGTGTAGCAAAAGCAGCACTTGAAGCGACTGTACGCTATATGGCAGTAGATCTGGGTGCAAAAGGGCAGCGTGTGAATGCCATCTCTGCCGGTCCCATTAAAACTTTAGCGGCAGCAGGCATCGGTGATTTTTCTCAAATACTTAAATGGAATGAAACCAATGCACCACTGAAGAAAAATGTTACAACTGAGCAGGTTGGAAACTCTGCTATGTATCTGCTGAGTGATTTAAGCTCAGGTGTTACAGGTGAAGTACATTATGTCGATAATGGATACAATATTATGGGCATGGCAGCAGCTACTACAAATGATGAGGGAAAAACTGTTCTTGCATGGGACGCTAAATAAAACTAGATAACTCTAGTTTTATGGCGAATTTTTTTACTTTCCTATAACGGGTAGTGACTCTAGTTTTTTTACATTAGAGCTGTTGTAATCATTGGGTTTTGCTTTCATATAGGCAGAAGCTTTGTCTACATACTCTTGAATAGTAAAGTTTTTATCTTCTTTATCAACAAAGTGTGATTGTTGAGTCTCTTTGGCTGAAGTTTGAACTTTTTCCTCTTTCATATACTTCTTTTGGATCTCTTTGTCTTTGCTGACTGTCGGCTCCCAGTCATCGTGTAACCATGAGTCAAGAGACTTTTGCATAGCCCCCTCTTTTTTTGCTGAAGCATTCGATTTACTTATGCTGTTGAGTGCAGAGTTTTGTGAGGGTTCGACTTCAGTTGTCGAAGATGCACAACTGTTAAGAAGAAGTGCCAGTAATGTTGCTTGCGATATTATTATTAGTTGTTTCATATGGGAATTATAGCCAAAAAAATGTAAAATGAGCTCTGATTTATGTAATGTTAAGAAAAGATTATGTTATACTGCACTTGAAATTTGTAAAAGATAAGGAGAATATATGAAATTTACAAAAATGAGTTTAGTGGCGGCGCTACTAATTGGTTCAAGTGCGTTTGCTCTTGATAACATCAAAATGAGCGGTAACGCAGATTTATTTTATTCAACACAAGACAATGGTAGTAATTCATTGTTTGACAAAGATGCAAGTGCTGCTGATGCTGCATTAAACTTAAATGTGACTGCAGATTTAGTTAAAAATGATACTGTAGCTATTAGTGCGGGTGCTGGATATACTGTACTTTCTACACTCGGATTAGAAAACAATCTTGTTTCTAATGTATGGGGTTCTGCTCATGGTGCTACAATTGATACAGGTGCAAGCTATCTAGGTGCAGCACCTGTCAATGGAGCAAAAGTTGAAAATGCTAACTGGATGAATGAAGCATGGATTGCTGCAACTGCTGGTAAAACAACTGCAAAAATTGGTCGTATGGAATTAGATACTCCTTTAGTATTTACTGAAACATGGTCAATTGAAAAGAATACCTTTGAAGCTGCTGTTGTAATTAATCAAGATATTCCTGATACTACTTTAGTTGGTGCATATGTTGGTAATGGCAATGGTACTGAAACTTATGGTCAAGATGTTAATGGTACTGTTATTGGAAATAAATTAGCGATGGGCGCAGTTGTAAACCAAGATGGTCAATTTACTACATATGGTACTAATGGTGCATATACAGTAGGTGCTATTAATAACTCTTTTAAACCACTTACTGTTCAAGCTTGGTATTATTCTTTAACTCAACTTGCTACTGCTTATTGGTTACAAGCTGACTTAAATATGGATGGTATTTTAGCTGGTGGTCAATACACTTCAGCTTCATTAGATCATGGTAATACAGATGCTTCATCTACTTATGCATTAATGCTAGGTTATGAAATGAAAGATGTTGTAACTGTTAAAGCTGCTTACTCTTCAGCAGATGATAAAGGTGTTGTTGGAGCTGCAAATACTGCAACTGCATCAGGTCAATCTAAACTTTATACTGAAGCATGGTGGAACTATGGGCATGTAACTAAATTAAATAACAATGCTTTTGCTTTAAGTGCTGAAGGAACTGTTGCTTCTGTTGATTTATTTGCACAATATACAAACGTTAATGATAAATCAGCTGATAATAATGATATGAATGAATTTACAGTAACAGCTGGTAAATCATTTGGACCATTGGATGCAACTTTAGCATATGTTTACTCTGATATTAAAACAAATACTGTTGGAGATGATGAAACATCAAATATGATTCAAGCATACCTAACACTAAACTTCTAGTCAAAACTAAAAGTTTAACTTAACTAATTCCCTCACGGGAGTTAGTTTCCCAACATTTCACAACTTCCAAATAACCACTTTAAAAACACCTTTTCTTTTATGTTATAATATTGCATGACACTCTTT
>JALVXQ010000135.1 GCA_027038255.1 Sulfurimonas sp.
TACTACCTGAGAGCGCGGTACTATAGTCCATCAATATCAAGGTTTATTAGTATCGACCCATTCAAAGGAGAAATATTTAACCCTATAACTTTAAATAAGTATATTTATGCAGGTAGTAATCCTGTATTATATATCGATCCTAATGGAAGATTTTTTGGAACAGTATTTAGTACTATTGGTAGAGGCTTTATGTCTAGTCTTTCAATTGTTAGACGTATTCCAATTAACATCGGAGTCATGAGAAGTTTTGCGAGAACAATACCTATAAGAATTATCTATGTAAAGCGTGTTAAAGATTTAAAAAAATTAGAGTATGCTTTAAGAGCATCGGGAAAAAACTCTGAGCAAATAGCAAAAATATTAAATCGCAAAAGAAGGGCTATAGGTAGACTATTAAAAAACAAAACCCCTCAACCTTTTAGAGATCTAATCTACAAAAGAAATAGTCAAGCATACAATGATATTTACGGTCCAACATGGAAAGCACTACGAGCTAAAGGAAAAAGTTGGGAAAGTATCATTGAATCGGCTTCGAGACCAGGAAACTCATTTAAGCACATGTTAAGGTTTTTAAGCCAAGCATTAAAATAGGAAGTACACAATTATGAACGAGAGAGACTGCAAAAATTGTGAGAAGATTTCGTATCGTTGTCGGCAGAAAACACAAATATGTAATTTATCTGAAAATGATATGATTACAATAGATACAATCGGAAGTTATTGCAAGCAAGCAACCTCTAACCATTTAATTTATTGTGGAGAATGTGAAATTCTTGACAGTCACTTTATTGGGCATTATGTTTGTGATTACAAACTCTATTTCAGGATAGACAACACAACCTGTTTGTTTTCTGATGTTACATTTAAGTACAAAAAACTTTTTTTTAAGCGCCGTCAATTAGAAATATCTATCAACGATGAGCAACATATCAAGATACAATATAAAATCAAAAAACATTGGAATTATTTTTATGATCCTGATGAAGAAGATATGGATTATGGACTTTTTCTTTATAACACTAAAAAGAGTAATCATAAGGCTAAAATTATGATAGATGCTTATATGAATTTATTAAATCAAACAAGAGATAGTTGGTTGAGATGAAAGGAATCACCGACAACAACTACCCTACCAAAAGCCAACCTACGCTAAAATAATCCAAAAAAGGAGGGAAAGCCATGAAACACATCATAACCCTCCTACTTCTCACATTCACGCTCTTTGCCAACATCCCATCAAACACCTACGACCCTGTGGGCAACCTCAAAACAAAAACCCTCAACGGCATAAGTGAGAGCTACACCTACAACGCTAACGACCAACTCACACAAAAAGGCTCCATCACCTACACCTACGATGCCAATGGTAACTTGATAGATGACGGAACCAACAGCTACGAATACGACGATAAAAACCGTCTCGTCAAAGTCATCACACCGACAAATACCATAGAGTATAGCTACGATGCACAAGACCACCGCATCGCCAAGATCGTAGAGGGCACTACGACCACCTACCTCGTCGATCCCAACACCCCCTATGCCCGAGTCATTCACGAAAGCCGTGACAACGGCACCGAGATCGACTACAGTTACGGCCTGCGGCTGCTCAGTGATGGTAGTCATAGCTTCTTAACCGATGCACTCGGCTCCACCCGTGCACTGGCAGACGGCAGCGGACAGATCACCGACAGCTACGACTACAGCCCTTACGGCACACTTCTTCACCATGTGGGAAGTAGTGACAATGATTTCCTCTTTACCGGGGAGCAGTACGATCCTGAAGCCGGGTTGTACTACCTCAGGGCGCGGTATTACAGCCCCGAGCTGACAAGGTTCCTGAGTAGGGATACCTACGAGGGAACTCTCACAGACCCACTCAGTCAAAACCCCTACCTCTACGCCCGTGGCAATCCGACGGTGTATGTCGATCCGAGCGGAAGATTTTTTATTGGAATCAGCGAAATAACCATGGTTATGGATTTAGCATCGTTTCGCGTAACCCACATCTCAAAGAGCACAAAAGCATACGTGCCTTATATAGGTAGGGCTGCTGAGATTGCACTTAATTCAGGACATTCGGTTAGAGCATTGCGTGCAATGAGAAGAGGTAATCCGGGGCTATTTAAAAGGTTAAGTCAAGCCAAAGGTGCTAATTTACAAATTCATCACGTTTTAGAAAAGAGATTCTTTGAAAGTAGAGAGGTTCAAAAAATGCTCCAAAAACTTGGAAAAGATATTGATGATGTACCGGGAATGACCCTGACTGCAGAGAGGCATCAGATCATAACAAATAGATGGAAAGAGGTCTTTCCTAGAAAAAATATGACAAACCATCCTAACTATAAGAAGGTTCAAGATATAACTATTGAAGACCTGATAAACGCTATTGACAAGATATATTATGATGATCCATTGCAGAAGCAAAGTTTGCTTCGATTTTTAGGACAAGGACTTTTGCTATGAAGTTAATCATACATTGGTCCGGCATCTTGGATGGGTTGTCTAGACCCAAATCAGAATTTGAGCTGGAGTCTTGGCTTCAAAAGTTTCAAAAATATAGCGAGCCTTATAATATCTTTGAAAAAATGATAAAAAGCGAC
>JALVXQ010000136.1 GCA_027038255.1 Sulfurimonas sp.
GAAATGAATGTCTTAAAAACTGTTATTGTCGCCCCAATGACATCAAAAGGCTTTGATTTCGTATTTAGACCAAAGATAAAGTTTGAAAAAAAAGACGGCCTAGTATTATTAGACCAAATTAGAACTGTTGACAAAACAAGACTCGTAAAAAAAATAGGGACTGTTGATAAAAAAACGTCTCAAGATATTTCTAAGATGCTTATTCAAATGTTTGAAGAGTAAAATCTCAAAATAGCGTAGCCGGCAAACTGCATAATGTTACATTTAGTAACATATTTATTGACATTTTCAAATAATTAAGCTAAAATTAACTTTAAGTTGAGTCTATTACTATAAATAGAATTGACTCAAGGAGTTAAATATGAACTATTATGAAAATATACCACAAAAAGAAAAAATAAAATGTATGTTATGTCAGCACTACTGTCAGCTCAAAGAGGGGCAAGTGGGTATCTGTGGTGTCAATAAAAATGAAAACGGGGAACTCAAGACGCTTGTCTATGGGCATCCAAGTGCACTAAACCTCGATCCGGTCGAGAAGAAGCCTATTTACCATCTTTTACCGGGTACAACTGCCCTTTCTCTTGGAACTGTCGGGTGTAACTTTAAATGCCCTTTCTGTCAAAACTGGCAGATATCTCAAGAGCACACGATAGACACGAGTGTCAATATCTCACCACAGAAAATGGTTGAACTTGCTTTAGAGAACAAAGCGGCATCCATCGCCTACACTTACAATGAACCGACTATCTTTTACCCTTATGCAAAAGACATCGGTGTGGTCGCCAGAGAAAAAGGCCTCAAGAACATCTTTGTTACCAACGGGTTTGAATCGCCTGAAGTGGTCAAAGATATGGGCACATGGCTCGATGCGGCAAATGTCGACCTTAAAAGTTGGGATGATGCCTACTACAAAAAAGTGCTCAAGGGCGGTCTTGAAGCTGTCAAAGAGACACTTAGAGGTATGGTGAGAGAAGGCATTTGGGTTGAAGTCACTACCCTCCTCATCGAAGGAGAGAATGACAGCGATGCAGACCTCAAAGCTATGGCAGCATTCATAGCCGATGAACTCGGTACGCATGTTCCATGGCATTTGAGTGCCTTTCATCCTGATTACAAGATGCAAGACCATGAGCAGACAAAACTGGGTACTTTAGAACGTGCGCAGAAAATCGCTAAAGAGGCAGGTCTGGAGTATGTCTACCTTGGAAATGTTCCGGTGCATGGAGACACGTACTGTCCAGACTGTGGAACACTTTTAATAGACCGAACAGGTTACAGTGTAACGAAGAATCTGCTTGTTGACGGACACTGTCCGAAATGCAATAGAGAAATAGAAGGAGTATGGAGATGAGTTTACGAAAAGATGCTGTTGCAGGACAGTTTTATCCTGCTGAGAGTCAAGAGATAGAGAAAATGTTCGCACATTACAACAAAATCATAGATGAATCACTACAAGACAAGTCCGTTTTGGAGCTGAAACCGCGTGCTATCATCGTTCCTCACGCAGGCTATGTCTACTCTGCCTTTACGGCAAACATTGCCTTTCGTCTGCTGCAAAACTCTCACACAAAGCGTGTCGTGGTCATCGGGCCAAGTCACAGAGTCTATCTTGATGGCGTGAGTGTTGCGAAGTACGACAGCTATGAAACACCTTTTGGAGAGCTCAAAATCGACACTGTCTTGGCAGATGAGCTTATAGAGCGTTTTGGTTTGCATTTTCAGCCAGATGCTCACGCAGAGCACTCTACAGAGGTACAGATGCCTTTTGTGAAGAACTATCTTAGCGATGCATCTGTGCTTGAACTTGTTTATGGGCAGGAAGATCCGGCACATCTTGCACGTGTTATTGACTATCTGCTTGAAGATGATGAGACTGTTATCGTCATTAGTACAGACCTCAGTCACTACTATGACATCGACAAAGCAAACAGGCTTGACAGCATCTGTCTTGATGCCGTCTCGAAATTAGACACACAAGAATTACATCAAGGCTGTGAAGCTTGTGGAAAAATAGGTGTCGAAGCGATGCTCAGTGTGGCAAAAGAAAAAGCTTATAAATCAGTTTTGCTTGATTATAGAACAAGCGCAGATGCAAGCGGCGACAAATCGCAAGTCGTTGGGTATATGAGTGCCGCGTTTATATAAAACTATTTTGCTCTAAGAACGACCCAAAGGTGCGAGTACCAGTACCATCTGCCATCTTCGGCAGGTGCCGTACAGGTGTAATGGTTGCGGGGGTAAGCTAAAGGCTGCGTAGATTGAATAGTCACTTTCGTCTCACTCAGCCACTTCATAGTGAGCTTTTCACCATTAGCATTAAAACATTGAAAAGCTTTGAGTGGTTTTTTAAGTGTCAGCGTTAAAAGCGGCGGATTATTACTTGCATCTACAATCGTATCTTCACTTTCTACTGATGCGAGCGGCAGAGGCAAGGTATCTATCTTGAGAACAAACTGTTCCATCACGCCATACCCTCCCGACATCGGAAAACGCGTCAGCGCCATAAAATTACTTTCACTTGAGATAGGCCCTGAATTTTGGGCGATGCCGACATAGCCGAGCTTTTTAACCAAAGCCATAAGTTTTGCATCATACTCTCCGAAAGGATATGCCAACATTTTTGGCGCAGTGCATACTTTTTTTCCTAACTCTTTTTCTATCTTTACTTCACACTTTTGAATCTCATTTGTAACATAGTTCTCATAATTTTTTGAACTCTCAATGTTGTCTCTGACTAAATATTGATGCGAATAGGTGTGATTTGCGAACTCTGCACCATTTTTCCCCATCTCACGCATCTCATTCCAGGTCAAGTAATTTTGTGACTCATGTATAATGGGCAGCGAGTTGACAAAGAGTGTAAAAGGAAGATGATATTTTTTTAAGAGCGGATAGGCATTTGTGTAGACTGTTTGATAGGCATCATCAATGCTAATGACAACTGTCTTATCGGGAAGCATTTTGTTCTCACGCAAGGCAGTCACAACTTTTGAAAGCGGTAATACATTGTAATGATGCTGCACAAGATACTCTATCTGTTGCCTAAAGAGCTTCATAGAAATGCTTGTTGAGGGGTAGCGTATATCATCAAATCTATGATACTGTAAAATGACCGCATGCTGCACTTGCCCAAAGAGCGAAACACTCAACATCCAACATACAACAAAGCACTGCAGAACTCTTTTCATAACACTATTATACTCTTATTATTTTAGATATAATTCCATGATGACAACTATAACAAAACAATTCAGCTATCTTATACTTACATTTTTAACACTCGTCGCGGGTTATGCTTACCTGCGTTACGCTTACAAGGTAACAGACTCCACCCCTTTCACGCAAGAGATCGTTCTCATTATTCTCGGTACTATTGCCACAGTTTTCATTACCGCTCTACTTTTAAACAAACAGACAGCCGTTGAAATAGAAAAAGAACAGAACATCAAGTTCTTGGATCTCAAAGCGCAGACATATGAAAGATTATTGGATTTAATGGAAGATATGGCGAGTCAAAATGTACTCAACGAATCAGACATCACAAAACTGCAATTTGTCACACATAGACTCGCTATTTTTGCCTCTCCGGGAGTTTTAAACGAATATACAAACTTTTTAAATGTCGTCTCAAACATCTCTAAAGACGGCACATTAACAAATGACACGGAAAAACTCTCCGAAGCACTTGGAAAACTCACTATTCAAATACGTTTTGACCTGCTAGGAGAGCACCAGACACAAAGGACTTACTCTATTGAGCAAATTAAAAAGATAATCAAGAAAAATTCAGACAACTCCTCTCATATCAACATCGACTAATCTCCCCAGTTCAACTTCTCTTTGAGAACATCAAAGTAATTAAACTCTTCTCTATGAATGAGTTTTACAGTTTTTCGGGCAAGTTGAATGTGGATGCTCTCCCCTGCTTCGAGTTCATGCTTATCCTGCCCGTCTATAATTACCAAGGCTCTGTCCTGCGGTGTTTTCATCTCTATGGAAAATTTTCCGGGAAGTACAACCGGACGCTGCGTGAGCGAATGCGGACAGATGGGCGTAAGAGCAAACACATTTGTCAAAGGAAAAAGCACCGGCCCGCCTGCTGAGAGGTTATAGGCTGTTGAACCTGTCGGTGTTGAGACAATCACACCGTCACCGTAGTAAGTGTTAAACGCTTTTGAATCTACCAGTGTTTCAATATGAATCATATTTGACACAGAAGGACGCGTGAGCACAATGTCATTAAAAGCGTACATTTTAACTTCATTACTGTTCTCTTCAAATCTCGCTTCAAGTATACTTCTCTCATCGACTCTATATTTTCCTCTAACCATCAAAGGCACAAATTCATGCAGTTCTTCTAAGTTAATGTCTGCTAAAAAGCCAAGATTACCTGCATATACACCAAGAACAGGGATGTCGTGCTTAAAAGAACGTCTTGCAGCAGAGATAAGCGTACCGTCACCGCCAAGCGTTACAAGCACATCAGCATTTTTACACAGTATGTCAAACTCCATACCCATTATGCCAATCATAGCACCGGAAATACTGTCAATAAGCACTTCAATGCCATGTTTTTTAAAAATCTTTTCAAGTTTATAGTAACTGTTTTTAAGTTCCGGAGAAGATGGACGTAAGACAACACCGATTTTTTTAATATTTTTTGCAGTCAAAATCGCTCTTTTTTATGAAATATTTCCTTAATTATACAACAGATAAGTACTTTTTAGATATAATCGCAAAAATTTTTAAATAGGACTTTAACCTTGAGAAGTCATTACTGTACAGATGTAAGTGAAAAAAATGTTGGCGAAGAGGTCACACTAACGGGTTGGGCGAACAGCTACCGTGACCATGGTGGGATTATCTTCATAGATTTACGTGACAAAACTGGTCTTATCCAGCTTACTTGTGACCCGGAAGATTCTGCAGAAGCACATAAAGTTGCTGACAGCGTGAGAGATGAGTTTGTTCTTATCGCAAAAGGAACTATTCGTCTTCGTGGCGAAGGGCTTACAAATCCACGTCTTAAAACAGGTGCTATTGAAGTGGTAGTAAAAGAACTCATCATCGAGAACAAATCAGCACCGCTTCCTTTTGTTATCGGTGATAAAAAAGTCGGTGAAGAGACAACGCTCAAGTACCGTTACTTAGAGCTTCGTGACCCATCTATGTATGAGGCATTCCGTCTTCGTTCAAAAGCAGCTATCGCGGCAAGAAACATCTTGGATGCTAACGGTTTTTTAGAAGTTGAAACACCTATTTTAACGAAATCAACTCCAGAGGGTGCACGTGATTATCTTGTGCCTTCTCGTGTTCACAACGGCGAGTTCTATGCACTTCCACAATCTCCACAGCTTTTCAAACAGCTTTTAATGATTGGCGGATTTGACAGATACTTCCAAATCGCAAAATGTTTCCGTGATGAAGACCTGCGTGCAGACAGACAACCTGAATTTACTCAGATAGATGTTGAAATGAGTTTCTGTAATCAAGAGGATGTCATCAAAGTGGCGGAAGATCTTCTTGTTGCAATGTTTAAAGCGTGTAATGTTGAAGTCCAAGCACCATTTAACCGTATGACACACAAAGATGCTATGGAGCTGTATGGTTCAGACAAGCCAGATTTACGATACGATCTTAAAATGGTAGATGTAATTGACATCTTCGAGCGTTGTGACAATGAAATTTTTACAGGCATCGCTAAAAATCCACACATTAACCGTATTAAAGCACTTCGTGTTCCTGGTGCAGACCTTATTTTCTCCAAGCGTGAGATGAAATCTTTTGAAGATTTTGTACGTAAGTTTGGAGCGCATGGTCTTGGATACTTCCAAATGAAAGAAGATGGTCTTAAAGGTCCACTTACTAAATTCTTCTCCCAAGAGGATATCGCACTTATCATTGAGAGAACTGAACTTGAAGTCGGTGATGTTGTCTTCTTTGGTGCAGGTGAGAAAAAAACTGTATGGGATTATATGGGGCGCTTTAGAAACTTCATCGCAGAGCATGAAAAAATGAACCTTATAGATGAAAACGCATATGAGTTTGTATGGGTTGTAGATTTTCCAATGTTTGAAGTTGAAGATGGTCGCGTAAAAGCACTACACCATCCATTTACTATGCCAAAAAGTCTTGATGAAGATGATGTAGAAGAGATAGAATCTATCGCTTACGATATCGTTCTTAATGGTACTGAACTTGGCGGTGGCTCTATCCGTATTCACAAAGAAGATATTCAAGAGAGTGTATTTAAACTCCTAGGTATCGAAGAGGAAGAAGCACAAGAAAAATTTGGTTTCTTGCTTGACGCGCTTAAATTCGGTGCACCTCCGCATGGTGGTTTTGCTATCGGTTTTGACAGACTTATGATGCTCATCTCTAAGACGGCAAGTATCCGTGATGTTATCGCATTCCCTAAAACACAAAAAGCCTCTTGTATACTTACAGATGCGCCAAGTCCTGTTGACAATACACAGCTGCGTGACCTCCACATCAGATTACGCGAACAAGCAAAATAATGAAAAAACTTTTTTTGATCATCGGTGCTCCCGGCAGTGGTAAAACCACTGACGCAGAGCTCATCGCCCAAAAAAATGAAAACATTTCACACTACTCTACCGGCGATATGCTACGCGCGGAAGTTGCTTCTGGCAGCGAGCGCGGACAAGAGATAAACAAGTACATTTCCAAGGGTGCCATAGTACCCATTAACATTGTTATTGAGACGATTGTGGGTGCCATCAAATCAGCACCAACTGATGTCGTCATCATCGACGGATACCCAAGAAGCATCGAACAGATGGTTGAACTTGACAAATACCTGCAAAAGAGTGATGATGTCGAGCTCGTTTCTGTCATCGAAGTAGAAGTCAGCGAAGCAACGGCACGTGAGCGTGTTCTCGGTCGTGCACGCGGTGCAGATGATGATGAAAAAGTCTTTAACAACCGTATGAAAGTCTACACAGAGCCTCTCCAAGAGATTCGTGACTTCTACACAAACAAAAATCTTCTTACTGTTATCTCAGGAGAAGACTCGATTGAAAACATTGTCAACAAAATGGAGCATTTTATAAGTGCAAAAATTTATACTTAAACTTTTTCCCGAAATCATGATAAAAGGGCCGTCTGCCAAACGTCAAATGACGGGACAGCTCTACAACAATCTTCTTGCTATCCTACAGCGCATTGATGAATCCATCAAAGTAGCAAAATATTCTGACAAACTCGAAGTCTATACGCCTAAAGAGTTTCTACCCGAAGTGAGAGAAAAACTCCTCAATACCCCTGGAATAGAGCAGATTCTTGAAGTGTTGCAGTTTGATGATATGGACACCATAGAGAAAATAAAAGTCAAAGTGCGTGAGCTAGTGGCAGACTCCCTGGAAGATAAAACTTTTGTTGTGCGTGTCAAACGCTCAGGCAAACACCCTTTTAGCTCCATAGAGATTGAAAAAACTGTCGGAGGACATCTGCTTGCAAACTCCAAAGCCAAAGGTGTAAAGCTTAAAAATCCGGACGTTCTTGTGCAGATGGAACTCATAGAGAATCAACTCAATGTCATCACAGCCAAGTACAAAGGTCTCAGCGGTTTTCCTATCGGAACGCAGGGAGACATTCTCTCTCTGATGTCTGGAGGTTTTGACTCAACAGTAGCTTCGTACCTTACAATGAAACGCGGTATTAAAACGCACTTTATCTTTTTTAATCTCGGTGGTATGGCACACGAAATAGGCGTAAAACAGGTTGCTCTCTATCTCTGGTCAAAATTTGGATCTTCACATAAAGTCAAATTTATCTCCGTTCCTTTTGACTCTGTCATCGAAGAGATATTTCGCGCTACTCCGCCTACATATATGGGAGTAATGCTCAAACGCTTAATGCTCAGAGCGGCAGAAAAAATAGCTGATGAGATGGAAATAGACGCACTTTTGACAGGGGAGAGTGTCGCGCAGGTCTCAAGTCAAACTCTAAGAAACCTTGCGCTCATTGATCAGGTCTCAAACAAGCTTATTCTCCGCCCTCTCTCTACTATGAACAAGCCCGAAATCATCTCCATCGCAAACGATATTGGCACACGTCATTTTGCAGAGAGTATGCCGGAGTATTGTGGTGTCATTTCTCAAAACCCCATTACCCACGGCTCTTTTAAACGCATGGAAAAAGTAGCAAAGCATTTTGACTATGGAGTTCTTGACAAAGCGGTGGAAGAGGCACAGCATCTCAGCATTAATGAAATCGTTGATGATATCACGGCCCTTGCACCTATTGAAGTTGTGAATGATTTAGAGGGTGGTGATTTCACCGTCATTGACATCCGCCCTGAAGAGGAGTGCATTAAAACTGAATGTGAAACACTAAAAATTCCATTTCATAAACTGAAAAAAGAGTTTGAAAAACTTCCAAAAGACAGAGAGTATCTACTTTATTGTGACAAGGGAATTATGAGTCAGCTGCATGCACAGTATCTGCGTGATGCAAAAGGGTATGAAAATATCCGGGTCTATCGCCCAAAAGAAGAGCAGTAAGGCACTGCTCTTTATACTGACCTTACACACTGATAATATCTCTGAGCAATAAGAGAAAGCGTTAGATGTAAGGCGGAAGTTCTCCAGCGTAGCCGTAGCTACGGTGGAGGTTTTTCAACAAAGCAGATAATGCTTTATCTTTTTATCCCAAAGGGATGGTATAATTTGCACACAATTTCCACGTTAGGAAGATTTGAAGCTACTAGTAGCTCCTGCATCTTTCTGCCTTGAACTTGAATGCAACTTATACCACTCAGAGATATTATCAGTGTGTAAGGTCAGTAAATTATTCGCCTAGTTGAGAAACTATCGCATCTTCGACATCTTTGATGTCTGCTGTTCCATCTACTGTAATGTATTTTAGTTTAGAATTTTTAGCAGCCTGTGCTTTGTAGTACCCTATTAAAGGCTCAGTCTGCTCATGGTAGACTTTAAGTCTGTCAAGAACTACCTCTTCTTTGTCATCATCACGCTGTACTAAATCTTCACCTGTAATGTCATCTTTGCCTTCTACTTTTGGCGGGTTGTAGATGATGTGGTATGTTCTTCCACTTGCCAAGTGTGCGCGGCGTCCGCTCATACGTTTTACTATCTCTTCATCCGGCACATCTATCTCTATCACGGCATCAATTGCAATGCCTGCATTTGTCACAGCATCAGCCTGTGCGAGTGTACGAGGAAAACCATCGAGTAAAAAGCCGTTCTTACAGTCATCTTCAGCTATACGGTCTTTTACAAGGCCGATGATGATGTCATCTGTTACAAGTTGCCCTGCATCCATAGCTGCTTTGGCCATTTTCCCCATCTCTGTACCTGCTTTAATCGCAGCACGGAGCATATCGCCCGTTGAGATTTGAGGGATGTTGTATTTTTTTGTCAAAAATTGCGCCTGTGTGCCTTTTCCTGCACCTGGAGCGCCTAAAAGAATTATTCTCATCTGTTTAGTCCTACATTTATTTTTTGAAATTATATAAAAAGTGAGTTTAAAGTACCCTACTCTTCTTCAACAAATCCATAATCTTCATCGTCACTGTCGCGTTGTGCCATTTCAATGTCTTCGATGAGCTCTTTTGCTTCATCTTCTTCCATCGCACCCTCTTTGATGTCAGCTAAAACATCTTCAAGGTCTGCTTTGAACTCACGCAACTCTTCGATCTCCTCTTTTGCCTCTTCGCTCGCCTCTTTGTTGCCCGCTATCTCTTCAAAAATTTCATCTAAACGATCATTTATATCTGGAATAACGCCATCTGCTATCAAATCTTCTAATTTTTTCATATATGACATTGCTTGTCCTTTATTGTTTTATATGTGTAATGATACTATAATTTTTTTAGAGGTGGCTACATGAAATTTTATTTAGTAATAATCGGAACAGAGATATTAAACGGTAGACGACAAGATAAGCACTTTGCTTTTGTACGTGAGGAACTTGCAAAGTATGGGCATGAACTTTTTGCCTCTTTTACCATAAAAGATGACACAATGCTGATTGCACGAACATATGAGATGATACAAGCAGATGAAGATGCGGTGATGTTCTCTTTTGGTGGTATAGGCTCCACACCTGATGACCTCACGCGGGAGATAGCTGCAAAGGTTTTTAGAGATGCTCCGCTTCAAACCAATGAAAAATTTAAGCAGGACATCATTCAAAGGTTTCAAGAGGCAGCTTATCCGCATAGAATTCACATGGCTGACCTGCCGCCAGATGCAGAGCTTCTTTTTAATCCGGTAAATAACATGTCAGGCTTTTCACTCGACAAGAAGTACTTTTTTGTACCGGGATTTCCTTCTATGTCCCATCCCATGATAGTAGATACCATACAAAAATATTTCGCTCACGCAGTGACAAAATATCGACTGACTCTACTGGCTGAGACAAGTGAAGAGTCGCTCATATCACTTATGCAGCAATTACCGCAAAGCATTGAACTCTCATCACTGCCAATGTTCGTTGATGGAAAACCAAAAGTGGAACTCTCTCTGAGCGGAACTAATAAAGAAGAACTAGAACACTACTTCTCACTCTTTAAAGAAGAACTCCAAAAGCACAAAATAGACTATAATTTAAACTAATAGTAGATTCCGTCGATATATAAATAGTATAAATCAAGGAATTTTATCATGTTGATTTGGTTATTGGTACTTTTATTGCTTTTTGCTTTTATATATGTTGTTTACCGCATCGTTTTTATAGCTGAAAAAGATGAGTCACACAAAGAGACACAGCAGCATTATACTTTTAAAATATAAGTGAGAAATCAATGGCAATTGTTATGAACAACCATGTCTTTAAAGGACACAGAACACTCCTTGGCAATAAATTTGTCACCTACGGAGAGCTAGAACTCCCAACACGAGAAGGCATTTACCCTAAATCAAACAGTTTTGACTGGGGGAACAGCTCACGCGGTGCGAACCAACTTGCATTTTCAATGCTCTTTCAACTCAGCTCGCAGGAACTTGCTGAACAATACGCTGAGCAGTTCACGCATGATGTGGTCAGAGGTCTGCATACAAGAGACTGGGT
>JALVXQ010000137.1 GCA_027038255.1 Sulfurimonas sp.
TTCTTCACGTCCTTCTCGGGCGCCTCCGGCGTGACCATCCTCGCCCTTGGCGGCCTGCTCTACCCGGTGCTGCGCAAGGTCCAGTACCCCGAGCGCTTCTCTCTGGGCCTGCTCACCACCTCCGGCTCGCTCGGCCTGCTGTTTCCGCCCAGCCTCGCCATCATCATCTACGGCATCGTCGCCAATGTCAGCATCGAAGAAATGTTTCTCGCTGGTCTGTTACCCGGCCTGTTGCTGATTATTATGTTTGTAGTGGTGCTATGAATATTTTAACATCTTTTGAGACAACTCTTTTTATTCAAAACTGTTTTAAAGCATCTAAAAAAGCTTTTATATTTAATGTTTTATATGGAGATTGTAAGAGTGAAACATATAATTATCTTACTAAAAATGTGATTGAAAAAATTGCAAAAGAGTTGAATGTGAAAGAGATAGTTTTTAAAGATGATTACATAGATTTTGATATTAGCGTAGGCTTTTACAAATAATGTGTGCTATTTTTGGTATTCTTGGCTCTTATGATGAAAAAGAGGCAAAATTTGCATTATCTAAACTCTCTCATAGAGGACCTGATTATTGTGGTATTATTCAAAAGTCAAATCTCTTTTTTGCTCATCAAAGACTTAGTATTCAAGATATTCATGAAAGAAGTAATCAACCTCTAAAATATGGAAAAATAGTTCTCTCTTTCAATGGTGAAATCTATAATTTTCAAGAGTTAAAAAGAGAACTTGATTTTGATTTTAAAACTCAAAGTGATAGTGAAGTCATCATTGCAACCTATCTAAAATGGGGTGTTGATTTTGTAAAACATTTAAGAGGAATGTTTGCTATTGCTCTACTTGATGATGAAACTCTCTATCTTTTTAGAGATCGTCTTGGGAAAAAACCACTCTTTTTTATGCAGACTAATGAACAGTTTATTTTCTCTTCAGAAATCAAAGGAGTCACTCCATTTTTAAGAAAAAAAGAGTTAAACAATGATGCTCTTTTAAGTTATCTATCTTTTTTAGCTCCAACTCCTCCACACACTTTTTATAAGGGTATTGAAAAATTATCAGCAGGAGAGTATTTAATATTTAAAGATAAAAAAGTAAATCTGAAACGATATTTTGATTTGCTTGATGTAGAGCCAAATATTATTACAGATAAAAGAGAGGCTATAGATAAAATTGAAGAGATTTTAGAAGAGTCTATATCTTTGCGTTTAAATAGTGAAGTACCCATAGCAGCTCTACTCTCAGGTGGAATTGATAGTGCTATCATAAACTACTATGCTAAAAAATATGGAAAAAATTTACAAACTTATACCATAGGTTATGAGGGTTTTCAAAAGTATGATGAGAGAGAAAATGCAACAGAGAGTGCAAAAAGTTTAGGGGTAAAAAACAGGCAAATCATCATTAATCAAAATCAATTTATGGAGGCAACAGAGTCCGTTTTTGAAGCACTTGATGAGCCACTAAACGACCCTGCAACTGTACCACTCTATCTACTTTTTGAGGAGATTAAAAAAGATGGTTACAAAGTTGTCATGAGTGGTGAAGGTAGTGATGAACTCTTTTTAGGTTATCGTCAATATTTTGAGTATTTAGATATTGAGCAAGCGACATCTTTAGCACATAAAAATTGGCTTAAAAAATATTTTCGTGCAAATTTTTCCATGAATAGAGAGTGGGAGTGGTATAAACGAATTTTTGATGACACGCTACTTTTTCGCACAAGTGGTGAAAAGTTTACAGATTTGCAAAAAAATGGACTTTTAAAACGCAATATACGAGATAATGAAAGTCTAAAATATCTACAAAATTATTATAAAAGATTTAAAAATTCACCACATGATGATTCTTCAATATGGTACAGTTATATTGATTTAAATATATTTCAAGCAGAACATTTTCTAACAAAATTAGATCGTGTAAGTATGGCTCACTCTATCGAATCACGCACACCATTTTTAGACCATCACTTAGCACAAACAGTTTTTAGTATTGACCCTAAATTACGCTATGAAGATGGTATTACAAAATCACTTCTCAAACAAATAATGACTAACAAACTATCTAACAAAACACTAACAAGAAAGAAAAAAGGTTTCTCTAATCCTTATATGGAATATCTTATAAACTCTGGAAATATTGCACTTATAAAAGAGGTAAATAAAAAGACAGGAATGTTTAAAACTGATAAACTCGATGAATATATACAAACAGCAACAAAAGGGAGTTTTAAGCAACATATTTGGGGGCTTTATGTATTGTCACATTGGATAAAGAAAAATCTTTTATAAAATTTTAGATATGCGTCGCACTTCACTTGATGTCACATCAGATTTGATTGTGACAAAAGTTGTAGATGAGTTTAAAAAGAAAAATTAATTACAACTTTGCTTGTTTTAAACTCACTCTAAATAAAACACCTTCATCAGTATTTTGTACGCTAATATTTCCATGATTTTTTGCAATAATTTGTGTACTCATATATAACCCAATTCCTGTCCCTTTACCCTCAGGTTTTGTAGTAACATATGGTTTAAATATATGATTAATAATATTTCTAGGAATTCCACCAGCATTAT
>JALVXQ010000138.1 GCA_027038255.1 Sulfurimonas sp.
AAATCATACTTATTTTATAGCCTCGTGTAACTGTTATATACTTATCTAAATCATTGATTTTAAAGTTGCCTATCTCATCTAAGAACATGTAAACAGAATTCTCTCGTTTACTTGGTATCTCTTTAATTAATGTGTTGTACATAAGAGAGGAGATAAAACTTGACACTAAAAAATTATATTGTGCTGATGAGTGTACAGGGATAGATAAGAAAAGTGCTACTCTCTTTGTCCGCATCTTTTTAAATTCATAAGATGGGCTTGCCATAATCCTTTTTAGCGATTCATTGTTTGCAATTGGTGCAAGAGCCATACTTGCAGTTGCTATGATTGATAGGAGCACAGAGTCATCATAAGACTTGATTCTGTGATACTCTGAAATCATAGTTGCATCACCATATTTTATGACAAGATTATCAAGTTCGCTGTTAGCCTGGTTTGAGAAGTTATTAAGCAGGTATTTAACATTTGGAAGGTTGCAAAACTGCTTCTCTCCCATTGCTACAAGTAAATTTCCCAATAGTGAAAGCAGAGCAATAGCAGATTCATTCCAGAACCTATCTTGTCCTCCATTTGAACTATTTGCTGAAGAGTATAAGAGAGAACGCATTAGATGCTCAACATCTGCAGAGTTTTCTACAAATTCAAGAGGGTTAAAACCGATGGAACTGTTTAAATCATTTGGATCTAGGACAACAACCTCATAGCCTCTCTTTTGAAGATAGCCTCCAACTAGATTATTTATTTCACCCTTAGGATCAAGTACAAAGAAAGAATTTCCCCTATAATTTGCTTTATCTAAAATCATAGGGATAATGATAGAAGTTGTTTTACCCAAACCTGTGGTAGCATGGATCAAGATATTTTGAAAAGAGTGCTCTTGACTTAAGTGAAGACTCTTTTTGGCATCTATTAAAAGACCTCTATTGTAATTGCTAATAAGCTTTTTCTTGTCACGATTTCCAAGAAATCCTTGCAGATGAAAGATTCCATACATAGAACCTAGTATGTACTTTAATGGGTAGAATATACCCTTTAACATACTAAGAATAAGAAGTTGCTCACTCTGTTGTGATAGTCCTAAAAATCTTTTGAAGAAGTTAATGATAATTAGATACATTACAACTGTAAAGAGTAATAGTGCAAATAGTTGTTCCATAATATTCCTCCTCTATCCAAATTTTAAGAATGAAAAAAAGCTTAGAAATAGGTCATCTGATGTAGATGGCTTCTCCTGCTTTTTTGATTTTCTTTGAGAGATTTTTTTATTTAAGTTTTTTAATCTCTGTACCTCTTGTTGTTTTCGCGCTAATTGCTGCTTTAATTTATCATCTGCCACGACCTTTGCCTCCTTTTTTGAGTTGTTGCTCCTGATGTGGAGTCTTTTTAATTGGTTTGAATTTTTGAATATTTTTTTGTTTTTGCTGTTTTATATTGAGCATTTTTTCATAACCTAGATACTTAGCTCTCAATCCCTTTTCTAAGGTCTCTAATCTGTAGTTTTTTCGCTTAGATAGGTCTCTAAGACCTATTGTTTTTGCACCTCGTTTATAAACTATAAGATTTTTGCTTTTAAGATAGGTCTGAAACTCTTTTTTTGTTTGCTTTGTAAGAGCATGTTTAAATGTTGCAGTTATTTTTTGCTTTTCTGTGAGAGCACCTCGGAGATATTTCATTTTACCCTCGGCAAGTTTTATTCGTTTTTCTAGCTTTTTGCTATAGTGATTTGTTGGAGTAAAGTTTGGAAACTTTTTGTTCCGTATTTGCTCCAATTTTTGCTGTGATTGCAAAAACTCTTTATTTGATACTCTGTGCCTATAAGTGCCAAATAAAGGGTTACTTGAAAACAGGCAGTGTGCATGTGTCTGTTTAGAATCATTATGAATGGCAATGACTGCTAAATGGCTCTCTAAGCCTCTTAATCTAATATGTTCATCCACTAAAGTTTTCAATGCTTGTACTTCTTCCTCTTTAGAGACATTGTTTGATGGAGGGAGACTGAGTATCTCTGAAAATGCAAGGTTTTTACCTCTTGCCCCCTCTAGATATTTTGCATTATCTGTAAACTCTTGGTTGAGTCCCTCAATATCATCTGCAAAGGAGAACATATTTTTCGTGTAAACTAGTGCATCTGGCTTATTGATATATTTTAGTCTACCACTGACACCTGCTGCACTTTTAATACCTTGAAATGTATTAATCATTTGGAAGCCTTTAGGTCATCAATAAGCTTCACAAAGAGTTCATGGTATTGTTTCATATATTCCAAGAGCTTCTCTAATGGAAAAGCATTTTTGCCATGAGTATCCAAGTATTGATTGACTTGTTGAAGTTGCTGAGAGATATTTATCTGATTGAGTGTAAAATCTTTGATAAGGAGTCTTTGCTCATGAGTTAAAAAAGCCACATCTACTTTATTAAAAGCTGAAAGAGCACTCTGTTTTAGTAGTGTATTGACTGTTAAGTCCAAAGCCTCTGCTTGTTTTTGAAGTTCAGAGTAGAACTTTTGACTGATACTGATTGTTACTTTAATATTTTTAGTTGGCTTACTCATGATTAAATCCTTGAGATTCATAAG
>JALVXQ010000139.1 GCA_027038255.1 Sulfurimonas sp.
AAAATCCATACCCGGGATGGATGGCATCACAGAGTGTTCTTTTAGCGATATCAATGATTTTACACTCATCAAGATATGCTGCAACAGGATCACCGCTTAATCTATATGCCTCATCCGCTTTTTGAACCCAGACACCTTCGGTATCTACTTCTGAATAGAGTGCGACACTCTTCACTCCCAACTCTTTACACGCACGTATAATTCTAAGAGCGATTTCACCTCTGTTGGCGATTAAAACTTTTTTAATTGTATCCATAATATTTTCCTTTATATTTAGGAATTATATTATGGAAAAGAAAACATTTGAAAAAAGAGCTGCTACTTCGTCTCTATCAAACGTGATTGGTATGCTTGGGGGTGTTTACATACAGGACAGACTTCAAGTGCTTTTTTCCCATAATGGATATGTCCACACACTTCACAAATCCATACTTCTTCTTCATTATCACTTAAGAACTCTTTATGAGAAGTGAGTCTTTCTAAAAGCATTCTATACATTTTTTCATGCTCTACTTCAACTTTTCCTATATTTTTAAAGAGTGCCGCCGCTTCTCTATGCTCCTCTTCTTTTGCAATGGCTGCAAAGTCCGGGTACATAGTTGTGTTTTCATAGCTTTCACCATTAATTGCATCTTGAAGATTCTCTTCGGTGCTGCCAAAGTTATTTTCTCGATTAAACTTCATTCTATTATGAAGAGAAAGTTCAAGTTTTGCATGCTCTTTTTCATTATTTGCCGCTCTTTGGAAATGGGCCGCTATATCGCGATATCCCTCTTTTTGTGCAACTTTTGCATAATATTCGTATCTGTTACGTGCCTGAGATTCACCGGCAACTGCTTTCATTAAGTTCACTAAAGTGAGATTTTCAGTAACCATCTCCATAGCCTGACCACAACAATGAAGTTCTCCGCCGCCTACATTTTGAACTTCAACTATATTCCCACATTTGTTACATCTGTATGATTCATACTGTCTCATCTTTAGTCCTTTTAATTTTGATTAAAATCATTATCTCATAATTAAACTTAAAGGAAAATATTTATCTTCTATGCTTTTAATTCTCATTTATAATAACTATTATTCAGAACTATATTATTATATTTTGAGTATAATCAGCATATTTTTATTTATACAAGGAATTTTACCTCATGAGTTTTTTAAAAGAGTTTGATGAAGTCGTATATAACCTATGCGAAAAAGAGCTAGAGAGACAAACTGACCACTTAGAGATGATTGCATCTGAGAACTTTACACTTCCCGCAATAATGGAAGCTATGGGTTCAGTATTTACAAACAAGTATGCTGAAGGATACCCTGCAAAACGTTACTATGGCGGATGTGAGTATGCTGACAGTGTTGAGCAGCTCGCAATTGACAGAGCTTGCGAACTTTTTGGCTGTAAATATGCAAATGTTCAACCCCACTCAGGTTCTCAGGCAAACGGTGCAGTATATGCAGCACTTTTAAAAGCCGGTGATAAACTTTTAGGAATGGACTTAAGCCATGGCGGTCACTTGACACATGGTTCAAAGCCTTCATTTTCAGGAAAGAACTACAGCTCATTTACTTATGGTGTTGAGCTTGACGGGCGCATCAATTACGAGAGAGTTTTAGACATCGCTAAAATCGTACAGCCTAAAATCATCGTTTGTGGTGCTTCAGCATACGCACGTGAGATTGATTTTGCAAAATTCCGCGAAATTGCTGATGAAGTAGGTGCAATTTTATTTGCCGACATTGCGCACATTGCAGGTCTGGTAGCAGCCGGTGAGCACCCTAGCCCATTCCCTCATGCACATGTCGTTACAACTACAACACACAAAACACTTGCAGGGCCTCGCGGTGGTATGATTATGACCGATGATGAAGAGATTGCAAAGAAGATCAACTCCGCAATCTTCCCTGCCCTTCAAGGTGGACCGCTTGTGCATGTTATCGCTGCAAAAGCAGTAGGTTTTAAACATAACCTCTCAGCTGAATGGAAAGAGTATGCAAAGCAGGTCAAGAAAAATGCAGCAGTGCTTGCAGATGTTTTGATGAAGCGCGGGTATGATGTTGTCTCAGGCGGCACTGACAACCACCTTGTACTTGTAAGCTTCGTCGGTCGTGAAATCTCTGGAAAAGATGCTGATGCAGCACTTGGAAATGCAGGTATTACAATTAACAAAAACACAGTTCCAGGTGAGACAAGAAGTCCTTTTGTAACTTCAGGTATTCGTGTTGGTTCTCCTGCACTTACTTCACGCGGAATGAAAGAAAAAGAGTTCGAACTCATCGCCAACAAAATGGCTGATGTTTTAGATGACATAAACAACACAGAGCTTCAAGCAAAAATAAAAGAAGAGTTAAAAGAGTTGGCACAAAACTTTGTAATCTACAATCAACCTACATATTAAGGGTTTATGAATGACTGCAATGGATTTAAAACTCATCAAAATGGTTAGCGACCACTACTGGATTAAACGTGATTCTGTAGTGGATAAAATCTCATTTAAGGGACGTACTTTTTACAACAAGTTTGAAAAAGTAAATGCGCCTCTTACACAATCAATTATCAACCAGCATATCAAAG
>JALVXQ010000140.1 GCA_027038255.1 Sulfurimonas sp.
TGCAAGCCCAATATGCTTTGCAAGACGCTCTCTACCATTTGTCATAAATGCCACTTTCATTTGTAATCCTTCTGTGTTATTTTCATTTTTTGAAAAGATGCCTTGGAAATTTCTTCTTCCAAAACCTCTACCACCACCAAAACTTCCATTGTCACCAAAGTTTCTTCCTCTGCTAAGGCCTCTTCTACCAAAACCTTGACCTTCTCCTCGTCTAAACTCTCTCATTTTAAATCCTTAAAATTTAGTTTATGTGCACATATGTTCAGAATTATAACGAACATATGTTCATTTGTCAAATTATTTAAGAGATTTTAAAATTAAAAAAAAGGGGAATTTATAAAAAAGTTTAAATTAGGATTGAAGTTCATCTCAAAATTTTGAGATGAACTGAGTGTAGAGATATAATGAAGTATTTATTTTACGATTGTAACAACAAAAGCACCTCTAAAGTCACCTTTTTTATATCCAACTGCTTTGTCATTTGGATATTTTGCTTTGATGAGTTTGTAAGCCTCTGAATCTCTTGTTTTTGCATCACCGTGACAAGTTAAACATACCCCTTTGTTGATGAAAATTGGTTTATAAACTTTATAAGAGTTTTTTGCTACCTCTTTTACTATCATTTTAGGAACAGCTTTGTGTGCAGCTACATCACTTTGAATCTGCTCAAGTACTTTTGCTTCATCTGCTGTTGGTTTGTCTGCCGGGTTTCTATACTTAAGAGAAACTCTTTTAACACTCACACCCTTTGGATAGCTTGCGTTTACTTTTTTAGCAATTCCTGATGCTTTGTCAAGACAAAAACCTGCCGCTTGTGTTGGTCCACCTGCTTTCATATTTTGTTTCATATGTGACTTTAAAGCACCGCCCATTTTCATAATGGCACTCTTAGCCTCTTGTTTAATCTCTTTGTTTGTTGCAGCACTTAAAAGTGAGGCACTTGCTATCAGCATAATCGACAATACGATTCTTTTCATTTTTCTTCCTTTGATAGTTTTATAATATATAAAATTATATCGGGCATATGTTCACAAGTCAAGTCACTTTATTGCTTAGACCAAAGACTAATATTTATTATCATACAAATCATTTGCTAGTTTTGTAATTTGAGCATCTGTCAACACCCCATTAAGAGCAGGCATAAGTCCAAAATCTTTTATGGCTCTTCTTCCATAAAGTGACTTTCTTTTAGATGGCATGTTAATATAATCTTTTATAAAAGAGACAAATTCAGCTCTGTTTTTTGTTTTTGCTTTCAATTTTTTAACGACATCTTTTGCATATGGCGCTTGATATACATTTGTTATTGTATCTCCAGTCTCATAAGCACCAACCGTTTCCATATGGCATGGAGCACAATTTTTTTGAAATAACTCACTTCCTGATTGAGCATAGACAACTGATGCCGTCAATAATGATACCATTAACAATTTATTCCTTTTCATCATAACAACCCCTTATTTTAATTATTTACTACAATTATAACATAACTTCTATTTTAAAAATCTTTTCAAACAATTCAATAGCTTTATCCCCTGAACAATGTGTAGGCCTTGCACATTTCACATTCATCTCTTTGAGTGCATCAATAGTATGTAATATCTTCTCGTCACTACTTCTTAAGAGATGAAAACCACCCACAACACATTGAATGTCTCGACCAATAATTTCTCGTGCAACTTTTGTAATATTTTCAATTCCGAAGTGCCCGCAACCTGTTATGAGCGTACTTTCTTGTTTATCTATGATGAGAGACTGCTCAGGAGTTTCATCTCCTAAAACTCCGGTTGTATAGAGATTTGCGAAAAGTTTTTGTGGTTTTTTTGTACAAACGACTACCTCTTTAACTAAAGTTCTCAAATCTTTTATAAGATGTTTTGAGAGGGAAGAGGGAACAAAGAGCGTAAGATTTGGATTAAGCTCGATGATACTATCAAGCCCACCAATATGATCCCAATGCGAATGCGTGATAAAAAGATACTCTATTTTCTTCACATCGACATCAAGAAGCTGCATATTTTTCAAAAGAACACGCCCATTACTGCCTGTGTCAAAAAGAAGTTTATACTCCTCTAGGTAGGCACTAAATCCCCAAAGAGATTGACACTTGTCACATACTTTATAATTATCAAAAAGAATTGTCATTAGACAAATCTCTCATCAGAACGCATACTGCTGACCTCATCGGCACTTGAGTGCATCCAGCCGCTCTTTACTTCACCCTCAACTCTATCAAAATTTTCAATGTAGGGCTTGATGTCTAAAAGCGGTGTTCCATCGACAATATCAACGCCTTTAATCGTGACAATATTATCGACAACATCTACAATCTCAACGACTGAGAGCCCTATGGAGTTTGGATGCATAGGTGTCCGTGTGGAAAATACGCCTCTTGGAGTATCTGTTTTATCATTAAATGGAATGACGCTGAGTTGATGAGTATCAATTTTATGAAAATAGTATATAAGGTAAGCATGAGAAAAACCATCTAAATCTTTGAGACCTGCACTATACTCCTCTTTAAATTCAATAGTTGCCAAGACTTCTCTCGCTCCACAAG
>JALVXQ010000141.1 GCA_027038255.1 Sulfurimonas sp.
TTCTCAGCACTTTACTCCATGCATGAGAGTAGAACAGTGTTGAACGATAGTCTTGATGGAGAATTCAGTGACGGTAATGTCCTCATTGTCTCTGCAGGACTCGGGTATAAATTTTAAGGAAACAGTTGAAGACATTAGTTAATTTCTTAGAGACAAAAGATGTAGAAAAGTCAGATATTTTCATGCATCTTAAAACAAGTGTAGCGGAGGCAAATATACTTCGCTATATCGCAAAAAAATATGTTGAGGGGCAAGATGATGCTCTTGTCATAACACTGTTACAAGATTTGTATGCGGGTGGAGAGTATAAACATTTAGACCATCTTCTAGAAGTGAAAAATCTTCTTGAACTTGGCTGGCTGCATCAACAAAGTTTTACACCGATGAAAATTTCTGATGTAACACCTCTGGAGATTTTGAACAGTGCCGTAGGACTGACTCCATCATTTTTAAAGCTGCTTCAAGATGGAACACTTGATTTGGATTTGCCGGATGTAAAGCCATATGCTGACCATTTGGGATACCTACAGGATCAGTTCTTTAGGATTGAGTTGTATCAAAAGATGTCTGTTATCCGTCAAAATGTTCATGAACATTCGCTTGGAATTGACAGATTGCAAAACAAGCTCAAACTTTTAGAAAAACGCATTGAAGAGCGTGTTGCGCAAACTTCAGAAAATCTTGTTCTTGACAAATTTTTTAAACAAAAAAAGATGAACAATTATGAGCAGGTTATCTTCATTGCGCTCTTGCGTGAAGAGTACAGCGCAACAGATGCATCCTTGCGTGAGATGAACTCTTTAATCGATTTAATCTCCGTTGATGAGTATGAACGTATTAAAAATCGCTCTTTGCTTGAAGAGGGTTCTCATCTGCTAAGCAGCGGCATTATTGATTATGAAGAGATGCTCAATCCTTTTGGTGGTATTTCGCGCTCTTTTTATATTGTCGATGATGTGCTGCAAAGCATTATACATCCACAAAAAACGAAAAAAGTGACACGCCTTAAGCTCAATGCACTTGTAGAAGAGCAGGATATTTTTGAACTTGTAGAGAGTGAAACATCTTTAGAAGATGTCGTGCTTAACAGTGCGACAAAAGAGACCTTGGAAAATCTGATGCGTCAAGTCGATAAAGAGGTGGTAAACCGCCTTGTAAAATGGGGCATAAAAGATAAAAAAAGTGGCATTGATGCACGCATTATTTTTTATGGAGCTGCGGGAACAGGTAAGACGATGACTGCGTATTCTCTTGCAAAATCACTGAAGCGTCAGGTTTTAGCATTTGACTGTTCTAAAATACTTTCCATGTATGTCGGAGAGAGTGAAAAGAATGTTCGTAAAATTTTCGATACTTTTTATGAACTGAGTGAAAAGACAAAGACAGAGCCCATTTTGTTACTTAATGAAGCAGATCAATTTTTGGGTGCGAGAAGTTCCGGAAATATTACGGGTTCAGATCAGATGCACAATCAGATGCAAAACATCTTTTTAGAGCAGATAGAGAATTTTCGTGGTATGCTCATCGCAACAACAAATCTGCTTGAAAACATAGATAAAGCCTTCTCACGCAGGTTTAATTATAAGATAGAGTTTAAAAAACCAAATGAAGCACAACGGCTTGAACTTTGGAAAAAAATGCTTCCAAAGAGTGCGCCGTATGCAGATGATTTTGATGTAGCTAAACTGGCAGCCTATGCTTTGACAGGCGGACAGATAAATCTCATCATTAAAAACACAGCTTATAAAGTCGCGGTGAGAGAAGAACCTCTTTTCAAACTTAAAGACTTCACGGATGAAATCCGCAGAGAAAAAGATGCCAATTTTGACAGTGAAAAGTCAATGGGATTTTTAAATAAATAAAGTGCTGCTAACAATTCGCTAACATTCCCTTGATACAATACCTTTGATAGATAAAATATCAAAGGAGATAAAGATGAAAAAATTAGTCGTAGTAGCACTCATTTTACTAGCAACAGCAGCAATGGCAAAAGGTCGAGGCGGTGGAGGCAGTATGGGTGGTTCCGGAATGAATAGCAGTGGCAGTATGCAAATGAATGAAAATCAGTACCAAAATCAATATAAGCATCAGTATAAAGGTTCCAAAGGTCAAAAAAAAGGAGATGGCACGGGGCAAGCATCAGAACAAGGTAGTAACTCTATGCAACAACAACGAAACCAATCTCAAAATATGGTACGTGAATATTGATTTTTCATGGGTGGGTTTAAAGACTTTTTACTCACCCTCTCTCTACATCTAAAAAATCGTGTTGCAATAAGTGACACCCTTTACTACTTCTTTCCTATAAAACTTATTTTAATACTCTTTTTGATATAGTGCAGTAACTGTTTTTTCTTAATGCAAAAGCACAGGGGCCTTTAACAGGGGCTGTTTGTGAGCGTTAGAAGACAAATATTAAAAAGTGTCCTGTTTTCTAGAGAAAGGACATTTAATTTTAAAAGGTAGGTTATATGGATCATATCAGTACTGCGAATCCGTATTTTGGGGTATTTGTACTTTTTGTTAT
>JALVXQ010000142.1 GCA_027038255.1 Sulfurimonas sp.
TCTATAGATCTGTTAATTTTTTCTATAAAAAAGTTAAAATCTTGCAGTGCGTGAGCAACAGCTTCACTTTTTGTCTCAGTTTCTATAGGCTTAATCCCCTGAACTGTAGACTTTTGTATAATTTTTCTCGAAGTATCTAAAAACTTCTGTATAAAAAGTAAGAGATCTTTTAACTGCGTAAAGAGGTAAATGAGTAAAGCTAATAAAATAAGAAAAAGTGTTATCTGAATCACTCTCTCTTTTTTCTTCACTCCATCAAAATATGCTTTATGCATAACTATAAGCTTGTTAAATTCAACGACCAAATCTATATTAGCTTTATAGATATCATTCATCAGTTTTTCTAAAATAATATTTGCATAGGCATTGTGCATCTTACTTAAATCTCTAAATTTTTGAACAAGCAGATAAAAATTATTCCATGATTTCAAAATCTTTTTTGTCTGTTCTTCTATTTCCGGATTATCTAAGTTTCCAACTACTTCATCTTTGCGATTAACATTTTCCACAAAGGAGTTCACAGACTCATCCAACTGTTTTGTTGAAACATGTTTGTTATTATAAATATAAAATATATTTTTAGATATCTCTTGCGTGAAGGCTTTTTGCTCATTGATTGTCTTGAGAAGATTTATGTTGGCATCATTCTCTTGTGAAACATATTTTGAATAATAGGCTAAAATGAGTGAAAGTGCAAATATCAATGCACTGAGTATTTTTATTTTATTCATCTGCTTTGTCCTTATAAATTTCTTCAAGTTCCCTGCCGTTTAAAATCGCGACCTTTCCATGTATTATATCAATAATATTATTGCGTTTGAGTCTATTTAAAACGCGAGAGAGCGTAGCAGGCTGAATATGCAACATCAAAGATATTTCATGACGTTTGAGTTTATTAAACATATCCAAGTCCTTATGGAGCATAATACTGACTTTAGAAACAGCATCAAAAATAAATTCTCTGTTTATCAGTGACTGCATTTGCAAAGAACGTTCAATAATGGCATTGGTAAATTCACGGCAGAGTATATTTTTATCTAAAAAAAGCTCTTTGAATTTTTTGTAGCTTATCTGCAAAACCTGAGACTCTTCTACAAAAGCCACATTTGAAAAAGAGCTCAAGGTATTGGCGTGAACATCTGAAATCTCGGAGAGCATTGAATTTTCATACATGTAATAAAGAAATGTTTCATTCTCATGTTTATCTATTTTATATGCTTTTGCCAAACCCTTAACAAGTAAATAGAGATATGAAGATGCTTCTTGTTCATAATATAAAATATACTCTTTTTCATAATTACGCAGTGATGTTATAAGAGCAAGCTGCTCTATCTGTTCTTCATTAAGTGAAGTAAAAAAATCTTGTTGCTTGAGAATATTTTTAACGGACAAACGAAGCCTATTTAGTGGTTATATTTGTACACTTGTCTTGCGTGATATCAAACCGGAAAAGTGGCTTTTTTGTTTTGGCACTCACATAAATATATGTAGTGTCAATACCAGCCTTTAAAAATCTTTGTGCTGATTGGCACACCCCTTCTGTTACAGCTTTTTGCATTTTACTATGATCCTCTTTTTGAATCGCTGCATCACTTTTAGCACCGCTGTTTATAGCAAATGTATAGACCAATGTTGTAGCATTATTCTTTACAGAGAGGAGTGTTGTGTATTTGTCTATTTTTTTGGGAAGGTTTTTTGACATGGCCTGAGCAGCCAAAGAAGCAATCTCGATGTTTTGCTTTCTCATCTCTTCTTTTGGAAACTCTTTCATTTGCACCGGCAGTGCTTTAGCATATAAAGCAGATGCCATGCATAGTAGTAAAGTATATTGTAAAAATCGTTGTTTCATTCTTTATCTCCCTAGTTTTGAGAAATTATACACTTTCACTTGTTATAAAAGAATGATATTTATCAAGAAATATATCTATTTTTTAGGTACTACATACATATTGAAGTAACGACCTTCAAATTTTGGAGGTTTTTCCATAACTCCGATATCTTCAACCATTGGCCATACCTGTAGAAGAACCTCTTTTGCAGCTTCTGGATGTGCCATCTCACGACCACGTAAAAATACTCTAAATTTTACATGGAACCCTTTTTCAAGAAA
Source organism: Sulfurimonas sp. (assembly GCA_027038255.1). GTDB lineage: Bacteria > Campylobacterota > Campylobacteria > Campylobacterales > Sulfurimonadaceae > Sulfurimonas. Next base: position 2,111 of record JALVXQ010000142.1, read on the forward strand.
TTCACGTGCATGTTTTACTTTGTATGCAATGTCATTTTCTGCAATTTTCACAGAAAGCTTAATCTCTTTAACAACAATCTTTACTTGATTTTTACGCTGTTCTTTGAGCTTTTTCTCTTCTTGGTATCTAAACTTACCATAATCCATAATCTTAGCAACTGGTGGTTTTGCACCTGGTGCGATGAGAACTAAGTCTAATCCTAATTCATTTGCTTTTGTCATAGCTTCATCAGTTGAAATAATCCCTAAAGATTCTCCACCATCTACATTACATCTTACTTCAGGAACACGGATGTCATCATTCATGATAACGCGGTCTTTGTTTTTACTCAAAAATTTACCTCATTTATTTTAGTTTGTATGAATGCGAGGAAATCCTCTTCACTCATGTTGTACTGCTCACGTGTACGTCTATCACGAATCGCTACAGTTTTATTTGCTATCTCTTCATCCCCAATGATAACTATCATAGGAACACGAGTTTTTTCTGCAGTCCTGATTCTTTTGTTTAAAGAATCATTCTTCGCGTAGATTTCACTATCGGCATTAATATCGATAAGTTTATCTGATAAAAGCTTAGCATATTCTTTATGTGTCTCTGCAACAGGAACGATTGCTATCTGTGTAGGAGCGATAAACATAGGAAATTCTCCTGCATAATGCTCCGTTAAAATCCCGATAAAACGCTCGAAAGAGCCGAGTATTGCGCGGTGAATCATTACAGGTTGAATCTTGTCATTCTCTTCACCATTGTATTCAAGCTTGAATCTCTCCGGAAGATTAAAGTCAAGCTGAATTGTTCCACACTGCCACTCACGGCCGATGGCATCTGTAATTTTAATGTCGATTTTTGGACCATAAAAAGCACCACCACCCTCATCAATCTCGTATGCCAATTGATTTGTGTCCATAGCATTTTTTAGTGCCTGTGTAGAAATTTCCCACACTTTATCATCACCAACAGCTTTCTCAGGTTTTGTGGATATCATCATTTTATAATCAAACTCGAATGTTGTCATAATTTTGTCAACAAAATCAACTACTTCTATAATTTGTTCTTCAATCTGATCTGCACGACAAAAAATATGTGCATCATCCTGCGTAAATTCGCGGACACGGAAAAGCCCGTGCAGTGCGCCTGTCAACTCATGACGGTGAACAACACCATACTCAAAGTATTTAATAGGAAGGTCACGATAAGAGTGAAGCTCATCTTCATAAACTTTAATATGCCCGACACAGTTCATCGGTTTTACACCAAACTCTAGCTCATCAATGTGCGTAAAGTACATATTTTCACCATAGTTTTGGTAATGTCCTGAAGTTTTCCAAAGGTCTGAACGTAGCATCTCAGGTCCACGAACCGGCTCATAACCACGTTTTCTGTGTGCTTTAAAAAGTAGAGATTCTAAACGTGCACGCAGACGACCACCTGCAGGAAGCCAGATAGGAAAACCAGCACCCACTTCTTCGCGGAAAGTAAAGAGTTTCATCTCATTTCCAATTTTACGGTGATCACGTTTTTCTGCTTCAGCAAGCATTGTCATATGCTCTTTGAGCGCTTCTTTTGTTGCAAATGCAATACCGTATATACGCGTCAGCATCTCATTTTTAGAGTCACCTCCAAGGTAAGCTCCAGAAATCTTTGTCAGCTTAAAGTAGCGGATAAGCCCGATGTTTGGCAAATGCGGTCCACGGCAAAGGTCTTCAAACTCACCTTGTTTATAAATACTAACCGTTTCACTTGGAATTCTTTTCATCACTTCAAGTTTTAAATGATCATCTTTAAATTTCTCTTTTGCCTCATCCATAGTAATTTCATACTTTTCTATTGGATACTTTTTCTTAGCAAATGAGAGCATCTGCTTTTCAATTTTCTTTAAATCACCTGCACCAATTTCAGCAGATGTTTTAAAATCATAGTAAAAACCCTCTTTAACAACAGGTCCTACATAAAATTCAGCATCAGGATAAAGTGACTTAATAGCCTGAGCCATAAGGTGAGCTGTTGAATGGCGTAAAACTTCTAAAGAGTCAGGAGAGTTGTCAAGATGAATCTGTTCTCCCTCAAAACCAAGCTCCTGCGCAGTTTGCAGGTCAATAATCTCACCATCTTTTTTTATAGCAATTTCATTCAAAATATATATTCCTCTTCTTATAATTCTGTTTTAAGTACAGCACCGTTGGATGCATTAGATACAAGTAGTTGATAACGTTTCAACCATTTTGATTTTACTTCATTTTTATATGGTTTGTAGTGGTCTTTTCTGTTTGCAAGCTCTTCGCCATCCACATTGAGTTGTAAAATATGTTTATCAACATCAAGTTCTATCTCGTCACCATCTTCAATGAGAGCAATAAGCCCGCCTTCAGCTGCTTCAGGAGAGACATGTCCGATGGAAGCACCTTTTGTAGCACCAGAAAAACGTCCATCGGTAATAAGCGCAACACTCTCACCCAGTCCCATACCTTGAATAAGTGCCGTAGGAGCAAGCATCTCTTGCATACCCGGACCACCTTTAGGACCTTCGTAACGGATGACAACTACATTACCCGGCTTGACTTTTTTACCCATAATGCCCGCAATAGCTTCCGCTTGAGAGTTAAAACAGATAGCTGTTCCTTTAAAATGTCTCATACTGTCAACAATTCCCGCTGCTTTGATAACAGCACCCTCAGTTGCAAGATTTCCAAAAAGGATTGAAAGACCGCCAACAGGTGAATATGCATTTTCATTTGTATGAATAATAGCCTCATCCAAAATTTTTGCATCTTTAATGCGCTCGCCTATTGTTTCACCCGTAATTGTCAAAGCATCAAGATTTAGAACATCTCCTCTGCGTGAGACTTCGTGCATAACAGCATTCACGCCACCGGCATCATCAATATCTTTCATATGAACAGTTGTTAATGAAGGAGAAATTTTTGCAATATGTGAAACTTTCTCAGCAATAGCATTAATATTTTCTATCTTAAAATCAACATCAGCTTCTCTTGCAATTGCTAACATGTGTAGTACTGTATTTGAGCTTCCACCCATCGCCATATCTACTGTAAATGCATTATGAACCGCTTTTTCATTTAAAATATTTTTAAAATTATACTTTTCGTTATCTTCCATTTTTGCAAGTTCAACAATGCGTTTTGCAGCCTTTTTAACCATCTCTATACGCTCAGGAGTCATCGCTAAAACTGTACCGTTACCCGGCAGAGCAATTCCCATCGCTTCACATAAAGTATTCATAGAGTTAGCTGTAAACATACCTGAACAGCTACCTCCTGAAGGGCATGCTTCACACTCTATCTCATGCAGTTCTTCCGCACTCATTTTGCCCTCATTAAACTCTCCAACAGCCTCAAAAGCAGTAGAAAGGTCAATAGGTGTTCCATCTTTTTTATGACCTGCAGGCATCGGTCCGCCGGAAACAAAGATAGTAGGAACATTTACACGAAGTGAACCCATTATCATCCCCGGTACAATTTTGTCACAGTTAGGAATACAGATCATCGCATCAAGCTTATGTGCATTCATTACCGTTTCAATAGAATCCGCAATAATCTCACGTGAAGGAAGTGAGTAGAGCATTCCATCATGCCCCATAGCAATCCCGTCATCTACACCAATAGTGTTAAATACAAAAGGAACCCCACCCGCTTCACGGATAGCCTCTTTTACAATCTCACCATATTCATGAAGAAAAAAGTGCCCTGGAATGATGTCAATGTAAGAGTTTGCAATCCCGATAAATGGTTTGTCAAAATCTTCATCTTTTAAACCTGTTGCACGCAGCAGCGAACGGTGTGGTGCTTTGTCAAAACCTTTTTTAATGATGTCACTTCGCATAGATATTCCTTAATTTTAAACATAATTACTTTATTTCGATGGAATTATAGCATTTTTTTGCTATTTTCAGCTAAAAGCTCTTTACAAATAAAAAATAAATCGCTATAATTCCGGCTCACTTACAAATAGTAAGATGAAAATGCGGGAATAGCTCAGTGGTAGAGCACAACCTTGCCAAGGTTGGGGTCGCGAGTTCGAACCTCGTTTCCCGCTCCATAAATTATTATTGTAAACTGTGAATTCATTCATTATGCCCGGGTGGCGAAATTGGTAGACGCAGGGGACTTAAAATCCCCCGGTAGCAATACTGTGCCGGTTCAAGTCCGGCCCCGGGCACCATTGATTGATAAGATGACTGGTGCCATCGCCAAGTGGTAAGGCCGCAGCCTGCAAAGCTGCTATCCCCAGTTCAAATCTGGGTGGCACCTCCAGTTTTATGATATAATTCTTATCGTTACAACTACACGTGGATCTTTGGCAGAGTTGGTCGAATGCACCGGTCTTGAAAACCGGCGAGGGTCATACCTCCCAGGGTTCGAATCCCTGAGGGTCCACCACTTATTTTATACAAACCTCTATTTTGCTTACTTTCAACTACTTTTTACAAACACTATTTTACTGTTAATATTTTTCATATGCACTGGTCTGTTTTATCCTAAATAATTCCATACCAAATTAGACAACAAGCTTGATTGCTCTATAATTAGGTATCTTCAAGCGAAAAAGTCACACCAAAAACTTTCACCTATCGGGTGCGACTTTTTCAATTATAACGGTTGAATTATGACACAAACACTCTTAAACTTTAAACTGGAATCCACAAACGAAAAATTAACACCAAGAACGGGTGTAGTAATATTAGGGGAATACCTTAAGGGGATGAACCTCCAAGAGCTTTGCAATACCAATTTACCAAAAGCTAAACGTAACAACGGCTACTCTGCATTTGAGTTTATCTATCCATTGATTCTAATGCTTAACAGTGGAGGAAGATTTCTCGATGATATCAAGGAGATAAAAGTTGATAAAGCACTTAGAACACTTTTAAAAATAAAAAATATTCCAACAGCAAATGCCTTTTCAAAATATCTTCGTAAACATGGAAACAATGGTGAAGAAGGTATGAGAAAAATAAACAAGAAATTTTTTAAACGATTTCTAAAAAGTATTGAGACGGAAAAATTAATTTTAGATATAGATGCAACATTTATCGAAGCCCATAAGAATACAGCCAAGTGGTCTTATAAAGATGCTCCTGGATATATGCCTATGGTAGGGCACATGCCGTGAACGAAGTGAGGAAATGCCCTTGGGGTACAACAATGGTTGGGTAATTGATGTAGATTTTAGAGAGGGTAATGAGTCACCTGCTTCAAAGAACCTAGAGTTTATAAAACAGTGTACACTACAACTTCCACTTGGAGTAAAATTTGATAGATTCAGAGCTGATAGTGCCTCTTATCAAGCTGACATTTTTAACTATTGTGAAGAGAAAAATATACTTTTCACTGTTACAGCCAAAAAGAATACAAATGTATTTGAATCTATCAAAAGCATTAAAGATGAAGCATGGCAAACCTTTTCAAAAAAAGAAAAGATAGCAGAGTTTACCCATACCATGCAAGATACAGACAATGCTTTTAGAATGATTGTAATCAAAATCAAAAAAGATATAACACCAACTCTTCCAACATTAGAGGAATATATCAGTGATGAAGTGATGATGCAGTATCAAGATGAGATTTATTACTGTATCGCTACAAACGATAATGACCTTACTCCATCAGAAATAATCAAACTTCATCGCCAAAGAGGTGAAACAAGTGAGAATAAAATTAAAGAACTTAAAAATGGTTTTAATATGAACTATTTACCATCATCAAATCTTGAAGCTAATGCTTTTTACTTTCATATTGGTACTGTGGCTTATAATCTTTTTTTACTCTTCAAGCAAATCTTAGATGAGAACCTACAAAAGCATACAGTTAAGACAATTAGATACAAGCTTTACAATATCGCTGGTAAGGTTATATCTCATGCAAGAGAGACGATACTTAAAGTGAATGAAAAATTTGTAAAACTACTTCAAATAATACGGCAGAGAGCTTATGAAGAGAGTTTGGAGTGATAGTAAATTTCCACCTGAAAAAGTCAAAAAAAGAGATGCTGAGATTTATTCAAATAGGAGAGGCATCTCTAAAAACTGTGAATCTTGCACAAAAAGTGCAAAATTCAATACAGATGGAGTCAAAAATATGTAAAGTGTGATTCTGTAGCCTTATTGGGTGCTTTTGGATTCAAAAAAAGATGAGTTTTTTATGAATTTGGAGGTGTGGGAAATGTTATGGAATTATTTGGGATACTATTAAATCTATTATATATTAATCTTTAAAGAGGTGTTGCTTGAGTAAAAATAAAGCACAAAATAAAGTAACTTGGGCAGAAGCTTTTAGAGATATTGTTGTTGCTTCTATGGATAGAGGTCAATTACCTATATTATTTTTATTTGGCACTATCTTTGCTTTAATATGGAAATTAGATAGTACAGACTCCTTATCCCTTCTAAGCTCAGTTGGTAGCCAATTAAAGGATTGGTATGTATATGGATATGTACTATTTTTTTTAAGCTTATTTGGTTGGTATAAAACAGCCAAAATGTTGAGAAAAATGCATTTTGAAGAATGTGATAGAGTAGGAAGAGAAAAAAGTGATTTACAAACAAAATTGTTAAATCACAATCAACCATAAGGAGGTTTCATTATGGAAATATTTATTATAATTGTATTTAGTATAGCTATATGGCATTTTATCTATGAAAGTCTTATTGCCCCTAATTTAAGATTAAAAATTAGACATGATTTATTTGTAGAAAGAGATAAATTATATGCAATAAAAATATCAGACGATATAAACGAAGTTGATAAAAAAGCGATTGAAATTATTGACCAAAATATTAAATTTATGAAAGTTAGAATATCAGAAATCACTCTAAATAGCCTAATTCAATTTAAAAAACTATATGAAAGTGATGAGAAGCTTAGATCAAAAATTGATAATATCGAATTAAAAATCAATTCATCTAAGAATACAAATATCAAGAAAATAGATAAAAAGTTAAGTAGAATCGCTACAAATGCTTTCTTGATTAATTCAGGTGGATGGTTAATGTACTTATTACCATTTGCAATAGTTAAAGCAATGCTTACTGATTTAATACAATCAGCTAAACGAATATCAAGGGAAATTACAATAATCCCAAATCATCAATTTCATAATATGCAAACAAGAAGGTTTGCTTAAAAACAGAAAAGTTTTTAAGGGTATAAATAGGGGTACTATTTAAAATAATACCCACTAAGGACTTGTTTTAGGATATCTTAAATTCCCTGAGGGTCCACCACTTATTTTATACAAACCTCTATTTTACTTTCAACTACTTTTTACAAACACTATTTTACTGTTAATATTTTTCATATGCACTGGTCTGTTTTATCAATATATCTAAATTTATTTTATTTAGCTATACTTTCATCAATAAAAGATGATTTTAGTTACATTTTAGTTTGCCTTACATTGATGACTTCTAGTTATACAGTATAATTCACCTCATAAAAAAGCTTCATATTAGATTTTAACCACCCCAGAAATGTGGTGTATTCAAACACAAAGGATTTACAATGGGAACATTAGTAAACGGTACAGTTAAATGGTTTAACGAAGATAAAGGTTTTGGCTTTATCGAGCAAGAAAATGGTGGAAAAGATGTATTCGTACATTTCCGTCAAGTTAACAACTCAGGTCATGGACGTGTTTCATTAACTGAAGGTCAAAAAGTGACTTACGAAGTTGGTGAAGGCGAAAAAGGTCCTCAAGCAGAAAACGTTACAGGTCTATAATCTTGTTATGAGTGGATTTCCCACTCATACTTTACTTTACCGTGTTATTCGTATCTTCTGCTTCTATTTCATCATTTTTTTGAGCTAATTTTTTCTTACGCTTCTCTTCTTTTTTTTTCTCTTTTTCTAACTCTCGAGTATGTTTTGCATAACTATAGTTTGTTTTAGCCATTAGTAACCCTAACCTTGATTTTTTTTAAGCTTTTTGTCATTGCGTTTTTCTTTTAGAGTTTTTGCTGGTGCTTTCTTAACTGATTTTTGACTGTCTTTACCTTTTGCCATAATCTTTCCTTTTATTCAAATTTTTTACTCGTCTAATCTTTAACACATTGTATACGACCTATGCTTAAACCAATTACTCAAAAAATAAAATAATACCGTTAATATATATCACAAAAATCTCTCTCACCAAATATAGTATCCGGTGAGGCAATCTCTTCTATTAAAACACCTCATGACACTTGTAGCATTTGGGCTAATAGAGTAAAATAATAAACAATCATTTTCTCAATGTCGCTATCATCCGTTTAGGGTTTTCTAAAAGTGCCAAGGCATTTTCTATACATCCACATACTATATCACTTACCATAAGTGTTTGGGTTGCGCATCCCTCTTCTCCTGTAACAGCGATACCGAGTGCAGCAGATTGGAGCATTTTTTTATCATTATTTCCATTTCCGATAGCAACACAGTTCTGCACTCCGAGTTCACGCAGATAGTCTGCTTTTTCCTGTGTGTGGTCGTTGCTTGAGAGAATCTTGAGGGTTATTTTTAAGTTTTCGCTCTGTTTAGCAACACTGCCAAATGTGTCAGCGGTGATAATATGTATGGTAAAATTTTTGCATAATTCATTGATGGCTCTTTTTACACTCTCTTTGAGCACGCCGTCTTGAGCGATTGTACCATTGTAATCAAGGACAATATGTTGGAGTTGCAGTGTTGCGAAATTGG
>JALVXQ010000143.1 GCA_027038255.1 Sulfurimonas sp.
ATTATATATAAATAAAGGTTAAATTTTCATGTTAAAAACAACACTTCTATCATCTTTACTTGCATTTTCTTTTCTTTTTCAGGGATGTTCTTCAGATAAAAAAAACGAAGATGCCAATGCACTTCTTGCTAAAAATGAAATCGTCTTAACAGCAACAACAAATAAGCAGTACGTACTTAAAAAAGTAAATGATGGCTTTACGCTGGAAAACTCTCATGCAAAAATTCTCATTTTAGACATCTTTGCAACATGGTGTCCTCCGTGCCAGGCAGAAGCTTCTCACCTTGCTTCTCTACAGAAAAAGTACAAAAATGAGATCAAAGTCATCGGGGTCAGTATTGAAGACAACATTCCAAATACAAAACTGGAAGCTTTCAAAACAAAATATTCTGCAAACTATACGCTGGTAAACTCTTCTGAGAACAGACGTTTAGTGGATGATATAGCAAAAAAACTCAAAATCGGAAACAATTTTGGTATTCCCCTACTTGTACTTTACAAAGACGGCAAACTTCTTAAATACTATCAGGGTGCTGTAGAAGAAGAGTTCATAGAGAGTGACATAAAAAGAGCTTTGGGAATATAGATGTTTGGATTTATAAAAAAATCACTTGGGAAAACTGTTGATGCCATAAAGACAGTAGCACCAAAAAAACAGCTCACTTTTACAAAAGATGAGATAGAAGACATTCTTCTTGAAGCGGATGTAGAGTATGAACTTGTCGAGATTATCCTGCGTGAGACCTATCAGGAAAAAATTACGCGTGAGATACTGCGCTCAAAACTTTTGGCAACTCTAGCCTACACAAGTTACAAAGAACCGGAGTACACACCTCCTTTCGTTGAGCTCATCGTTGGTGTAAACGGTGCAGGAAAGACCACAACTATTGCAAAACTGGCACAGAAGTATAAAAACGAAGGAAAAAAAGTTATCTTAGGCGCAGGTGACACCTTCCGTGCTGCAGCGATTGAACAGTTAACACTCTGGGCAAAAAAGCTTGACATTCCCATAGTATCTTCAAAACAGGGGCACGACTCCTCTGCTGTCGCTTATGATGTCATAGATTCTGCCAAAGCAAAAGGTTTCGATAATGTCATTATCGACACGGCAGGACGTCTGCATACACAAACAAATCTTGCAAACGAGCTGAAAAAAATCAACCGTATCTGCGACAGAGCGCATGCCAGTGCTCCGCATCGTACTATTCTCATTCTCGATGGAACACAGGGAAACTCTGCTATCATGCAGGCAAAAGCTTTTCATGAGATGATAGGTATAGACGGTATCATCATCACAAAACTTGACGGCACAGCAAAAGGGGGAAGTATATTCTCCATTGCGTATGCGCTTGAGCTTCCTATTTTATATGTAGGAACAGGTGAACAGCCTGAAAATCTCACCCCATTTGACAAATATGAATTTGTCGATGGACTTTTAGATGCTATTTTTGAAGAAGAGAAATAAGCTCTTTTCCATATATAATAGACTTTCATCTCTCAAACTCACAAGAAGGATATTTATGAAAAAACAATTAGGTGCATTAACACTTGCAACTCTTTTGTCTACAAGTGCTGCTGTAGCAAATGAAGAAACTACGGACCAAAATGAAGAAAATGGAACTTTTCGTCATAAAGAAGAAAAAGTCTATGTTGTCGTAAAAGGGCTCATTACTAATGGAGATACAATCCAAGAGGGTGATGCCAGTGTAAAAGGGAAAAATGGAAAAGGTATAGGCATTGACCTTGGATACAGAACAGGATACGGCATAAATCTTGAACTAGATTATGCGTATGCAGATGTAGATATCACGGAAACAACACCAGATGAAGTCACATATGCGACAGGTAAATATAACAGTGTCTCTTTAGATTTCTTATATGCATATCATATTAATGAATCACTCGCTGTTTTTGTAAAAACCGGTGTGGAGTATGAACAAGAAAAAATCTCTGCTCTTGGTGTAGACAAAAGTGATACTGGTGTTTTATATGGTGCCGGTTTTGAGTATGAGCTAAAAGAGAATGTTGCATTCATCGCTGAGTATGAAGATTCGACTATTGATGGTCCAAAAGGCTACACTATCGCAGCAGGTTTAGTCATAGGCTTGGATTTTTTACCATAAAATAGAAAAACTTTTTTTAATCCACTACACTCTCAAAGCATAGAATATGGCAAATTGTCATTTTTTATGCTTTCACCCTCAATTTTTCCTATAATCTATATAAAATTTCTTAAAGGCTTACAATGGCGAAGAAAAAAGTACTCTTTGAATGCCAGCACTGTGGACTCACTACACCAAAATGGATGGGAAAATGTACTAATTGTGGTGCTTGGGACAGTTTTATAGAGCTGAATGAACATCAACAGGAAGTTGTGAAACAAACCAAATCAACTTCCACTGCTGCTGCAAAGGCCATCAGTATCAACGATGTCGTCGAAGAAGAGATATATAGATTCTCTTCTCTTGACAGAGAGCTTGATAATGTCTTGGG
>JALVXQ010000144.1 GCA_027038255.1 Sulfurimonas sp.
CAAAATAGTAAAGTCCCCACATTCCAAAGATAATACTTGGAATGGCAGCAAGTAGTTCAATTGCCATGCCAACATATTTAGAGATAGTTTTAGAAGCGATTTCCGCTAAAAATACTGCAATTCCCATTGCGATAGGCAAGGCAAAAGTTAAGGCGATGAGTGTCGATAAAAGTGTACCGACGATTGGAACAAGTCCGCCGTAGATTGTTTTCGTGTTTGCAGCTTCTTCGTCATCTTCATCCAAAATCATATCGTCTTCATCAGAAATCTCATCATCGCTGACGCTCTCATCAGTTGCAGCTGGTGTTTGTGTAAGCGTAGCTGTCTGCGTGAGAGGAACATCCTGGTTCCAGCGTTTATCGACAACAAAGTGTAGACCAAACTCATCAATCGCCGGTTTTGCAGATATATAAAGCGTAGTAAAGATACCAAGTAACAGTATGAGCACCAATGTGGCACTGGTAAATGAAATCTTTTGAAAGAGTTTTTCCATGGTTGAACCTAATTGAAATTAATGACGATATTATAGTAAAAATTGATTACAAAGAGATTACAAAGAAAAAATCAACTCCCTAAAAGGAGTTGATTAGGAGAGGGAGAATGAAATTTGAAAAGAGAGGATTATTTAATCCCTTTTGCTTCCCAGTATTTTCTTATTTTGTTTGTTAATGTGTCAGGCAGAGGAACGAAACCAAGACTTTTTGCGATATCTTGACCATTTTTGTATGCCCAATCAAAAAACGCTGTGACTCTTTTGTCCATCGCCTGTTTTTCAGCAGGAACAAGGATGAACGTTGCTGCTACCATTGGGTAAGAGTCAGCTCCTTTAGGATCAGCGATTACAGAGTAGAAATCTTTTTTAGGGTTTAAGTTAGCTTTTGCAGCAGCAGCCTGGAAAGATTTGAGCTCTGGTTTGATGTAATTACCGGCTCTGTTTTCAACCGTAGCCATAACGATGCCGTTTTTCTCTGCATCAGCGTAGTCAATGTACCCTACAGAGTATGGAGTTTGCTGAATAAGACTTGCTACACCTGTGTTTTTGTTTCCACCGATGTGGTGATTTCCTGGCCAGTTAAGAGATTTCTTTGCACCATATGTATGTCTCCACTCTTTAGAGACTTTTGAGAGAAAGTACGTGTAGTTAAATGTCGTACCTGAACCATCTGCACGGTGAACAAATGTTAATTTTTTGTGTGGAAGTTGCATTCCTTTGTTCGCAGCAGCAATAACTTTGTTATCCCAGTAAGCGATTTTACCTTCAGAGATGCCAACGATAGCAGCACGAGAAAGTTTTAAGTTTTTCACACCTGGAAGGTTGTAACCCATTGTAATCGCGCCGACAACACCCGGAAATTGATAAAGACCGTTTTTCTTAAGTACTTTTGGACTTAATGGTTTGTCAGTTCCAGCGAAATCAACTTGACGTGCTTTTGCATCTTTGATTCCTTTTGAAGAACCTTTAGAGATATAGTCAACTTTGATACCAGTATCTTTATTGTAAGCCTTTAACCATTTTTGATATACAGCATACGGAAAAGAAGCACCACTACCACTAATTACATCATTGGCACTAAGACCACCGGCAAGAACTGAAGCTACAAGAGCAAGCTTGATTACTTTTGTCATTTGTTACACCTTTTAAATTTAAGTTGTGGAAGTATAAAACAGTTAGGTTACAAATTGATTACATCCAATTCGCAATGTATCTGTTAAAACTTTATGATGGCATCCAACTGCACGCGTTCATAATCTGCTTCTGGTTTCCCATCTTTTTTACCTGCATAAAGTGTGTTGTAAAAGAGCGTTGCTGCAAGGTATGTATTTTTGCCAAATTTATATTTTGCTCTAATAGCATGTCCTTTAGCTGCCGTACCACCACCAAAATTATCAGAGTCACTATGTGCACCTACTACTGCATCTGCCTGAAGGTCAGTGTAAGAGTATTTCAGTTGCCAATCATGAACATGTTTTGCTTTGCCCAGTTGTACTGCCAGATCATACCCAAAATTTTTATCACTGGCCGCAGCGTTATATGCCATTGAAGCAGCAAGTGCTAGTGGTTTACCATATACATCTTTGAATTTGAATTCTCCAAATGCTTCTAAAATATTATAATCATTTTTAAACACACCATTTACTAAAGTATTACCCATTCCTGTGCCTTTATTTGTTCCATAAATTGGTGTATTTCCTTTTATACCGTCGTAATAATAAATACTTGCACCTAAATTCAGTTGCGAGTTGTCCAGTTTAATCTTCTCAACATATTGTGCAAAAAAGAGGTTGATGGTATCTTTTGCAGTAATTTGTTCTGCATATGTTGGTTGGTTGATACCTAAGTTGATAATGCGAGAGTCATTTTTATAGTTGTAACTTACGCCATTGAATGAAATATCATTATCCCAAATAAGCTGTGACTTAATTGGTCTATATATCATATAGGGATGTCTTCCGACTTTTAGAGTAGAGTCTCCGTTTTTATAGGCAATGTCTAAAATATTAAATCTCAGTGATTGCCAAAAGTAATCACTTAAGGGTTTGTCATCTAAAAATGTTTGATTTCCAGAAGTTGGATTTCCGTAGCCACTTCTCATACCAACGTCAAATTTTAGATTTTGAGTTAAATCAACAGCTGCCACTAATCGTAATCTGTATCTGTTATGATAAGTGTACTTGTTTGTACTTTCAGTCCCATCTTTATAGTAAGTCTCTTTACTTTCATAGCGTAAGCGTAAATCACCTGCAAAATGAACTCTTTTAAGAATATCATGTTCAATCCCAGTAACCTCAGAGACATTTTTATGTTCGAGGACTGTGTTTGGAGTTGCATAGAGTGCAACTGTACCTAAAGTTAAAGTAGTTAAAGTTGATAAAACGATTTTTTTCATTTTGTGTTTCCTTGTTGTATTATTTAGTATTTAGTTTTATGTTTTGTATATATTACAAAGTTGAGCTCATAGGCAAAGAATTTGAAAAAGTGAACAAACAGATAAAAAACAATATCTATGCGGTCAAACTTTGAATATATAAAAGAGGTGAGTGATTAGGAGTGTGAAATGGGAGGTTTATATAAGGAATAGTTGCTTTTATATGTATAGAGATAGAGTTGATAATTTGGTTGCGGAGTAGAAAAGGTGTTAAAAATATAAGTTATAAAAGCATCAAAAAGCATTGTTGTCTTTGCTTTTTCTTCGAGTTTGTCTTCAAAATCTTTGTCAAGCTCTTTGTCCTGTGTGTCTACACTCTTTTCACTGTAGTTTTCTGTCATATTAGCATCTACAATAGGAGCAGCGAGGACAAATAATGAAAAAACTATCATCATTACATGAAGTAAACGTTTTATATCTGTACGTATTGTCATTTTGAGCTCCTATATGAAAATTGATGTCGTAATAATAGAGAAAGAAGATTACGAGAAGGTTACGAAAGAAGACTCTTTTTGTAATCATTATGTAACCAAGACATTTTATACTTTCGCCGAACAAACAAAAAACAAAAGGAATTCACAAATGAAAAAAATCGTTTTATCAGCTTTAGCTGCTTTAACTCTAGGCTCAGTTGCTGCAAATGCAGGTGCTACTAAATTATACCAAGATGCAAATGGTCAGGTATTTACAAAACCTGCAGAAGGTCGTACTTTAATTAAAACACCAACTTCAGTATTTTCAAAAGCAGATAAATTGAAATTTTCCGGTTTAACATATATTGGATATACATATAATGATTATGATGCAACTTTGGCAGATGGGACAATCAATTCAAAAAAAGATACATCTGATTTTGAAATTCGTCGTGCCTATTTTCAACTTAAAGCATACCTTTTAGATGACCCTAAATCATACTATCGTATTACATTTGATGTTTCTAAAGATGTAACAGGTGATGAGAAAGTACGTGCAAAATATGCTTACCTTTACCTTAATGATGTATTTGCAAATACTGGTGTTGAAATAGGTCTTGCACACCGTCCTTGGCATGATTATGAAGAGCATAATGCTTGGTATTACAGAAGTATTTCTAAAATCTTAATTGAAGACAAAGCACATGGTCCAGACCTTTCAAATTCTGCTGATTTTGGTGTAATGTTTAAAACAAGAACACAATATTTTGATGCTGATTACGGCCTTTTTAACGGTGAAGGATATCACTCTGTAAGTAATGGAAGTGGAATGAGTTTTGAGTGGAGAACAACTGCACACTTAATGGGTGTAGATGGGAAAGACAAGCAAACGAAAAAGACTTACTGGGATGCATCTTTCTTTGGTCAGTATAATCAAGGACATAAGCAAATTGATGATGGGGGCAATCCAGCAGTTGTTTATGGTCAAGAAGATTTAGTATTTGGCGGATTACATACTGTTTATAATCAACCAGCATTCTTAGTAGCTGCTCAGTATGTAAACTCATTAGATACAAGAGATGATAATTCTTTAGCTGCAACAGCTACTGGTAGTAATGTTTCAAAACAATCTGGTTCAGGGTATAGCGTTAATGCAGAGTACCGTATGGGTACAGAAAAAGAGTATAGAGTACTTGCTCGTTATGATTCTTGGACACCAAAAACTAAAACTACTTATAATGGTGTAAGTGCTGAGCGTGAGGACAGAGGTTACATTGTCGGTGCAGCATGGCAGCAAAACAGAAATGTTGAGTGGGTTGCAAATACAATCATTACAGATAACGAAGCTGGAAGTGCTAAAGAGAACAACAATGGTACTCAGTATATGCTGACAGCGAGAGTAAGTTTCTAATCCTTATAAAAAACAAATTTCAAATTTCATTTCTCCCTTTGTTTATGATTGAAGCCCAAAAAGGGCTTCATGACTAAACTCCTTCTACGCGTAAAACTTTCGTATTTCCAACCATTAATTCAATAGTCATAAAAAATCTTTTCCAGACTGATTCTTGACGATACTCCAAATTGTGCTTTTTGCAGATATCTTTTACAATGGGCTGCATTTTTTGGTAAAAAGAGTGGGGCATATTTGGGAAAAGATGATGCTCTACCTGATAGTTTAAAAAGCCGTGCATAAAATCGATGAGGTCCGTTCCTGTATTGTAATTAACACTGCCCATGATTTGACGTAGATAGTACTCCCCTTGTGATTTGTGCGGTGTTGAAAATTGATAGATATCTTCTGCTGAATGGTTTGGAACAATGACCAAAAAGGAGTGTAGGTTTGCAAAGATTTCACCAAGCACTAAAAAGCTAAATGCAGTAAAGACTGCACTTAAACCAAAAGGCAAAAAGAGAAGAGGTAAAAGAACAAACTGAAAAAGTCCGTATGGCAGAATGTACTCTTTCCAAAGTTCACGCCCTTTTTTTGTAAAAGGAGAGAAACTGTACTTCTGTGCTCTTGGATTATTCATCATTTTATCGTCTTTATTTTGTAAAATTCTTTGTGTATTTGGTGCATAGTATGCGAGTTTCCAGATACCAGCAAAGAGATAAACGACAGCATATTTAAAAAACATCGGTATCTTTGCTTTGTGTAGCCATTCGAGATTTTTTTCAACATTGTCAGGGTCGTCGAGTTCTCCTAAATGGTAATGGTGCATAATGTTGTGCTCATACGCCCAAGCATCGGGTTTTATCCAGTCTAGCCAGTCGATGTATCTACGATTACCTGCTGCAAAACCAGCTTTTGTATATCTGTATGGGATGTTAGGCACTTTATCGTAAGCACCATGCAGAATTGGGTGGGTGACATTGGACCACCTTGCAACATTACCCACGCCAATTAAAAAGGCACCAACAATTCCAAAGAACCAAAAATCAAAGGATGAAATTCCTGAGTTATAACTGCTTAAAATAGCAACGATAGCGATGATGCCAAAACCACCAAAGCTTGCATATTTTCCCCAACGTTCTAGTTTGAGTAGATGTTGAAAATCTTCCTGACCTACTTTGATCGTTTTTTTGATTGTATCTATATCATTTTGAAGTTGCTCTTGGTCAACTTCATTATAGGGGGCATACTCTTTATCTTTGTTTGCTAATGTTTCTTGCGAGGTAAATTTTGACAATATCTCTACTCCATTTTTCTCGGTATTATATATAAATAATATTTAAGTTACGTATAATTAAAGCATATAGTAGAAAATCTTTTATGGAATGTAAATATCATTTTGGATAAAATAGCAGTACTTATAATAATTGGAGATTTTAATGGACGCAGCCAAATATATTTGGATGAATGGAGAGTTTGTAGCTTGGGAAGATGCTAAAGTACATGTTTTAACACATACTATTCATTACGGAAATGGTGTTATTGAAGGAACAAAAGCATATAAAACAGAGAAAGGGTATGCGATTTTTCGTTTAAATGACCATACGAAAAGATTAAAAGAGTCAGCAAAAATGACACTTATCGATATACCTTATACTGTTGAAGAGTTGAATCTAGCACAGATAGAGTTAGTACGTAAAAATGAGTTTACGGGTGACAATGTCTATTTGCGTCCTTTTTCATTTTTAGGATATGGCGTTATGGGTCTGTACCATAAAGATGCTCCGGTTGAGACTGCGGTTGCTGCGTGGGAGTGGGGTGCGTACCTTGGTGAAGAGGGTATGCGTAAAGGAATTCGCCTTAAAATCGTCTCTATGACACGTCCGGCAAATACTTCTAACATGGGTAAAGCAAAAGCGACAGCGAACTACCTTAACTCACAAATGGCGAAATATGAGGCTATTGACTGTGGTTATGATGAAGCACTTTTACTTGACGACCAGGGTTATGTTGCAGAAGCGAGCGGCGCTTCATTTTTTATGATAAAAGATGGTGAGATAATTACACCACCAAGTGACAATGCTCTCGCATCAATTACACAAAAAATGGTTATAGAGATGGCAGAAGATATGGGCTACACGGTAACACGCCGTAGAATTACAAGAGAAGAAGTCTATGTGGCAGATGAGGCATTCTTAACAGGGACAGCGGCTGAGATTACCCCGATTGCTCTTGTGGATGCAAGAGAGCTTGGTTGTGGTTCACGCGGAGAGATAACAGCGATTATTCAAAGTTCTTACTTTGACATTGTTTTTGGAAGAAATAAAAAATACGAACACTACTTAACATACGTAGATTAAAAAAGGGAAAAATTTGAAAGAAAATATACTAATGGCATCAGATATGAATGACTATTTTAACAAAAAAAAGAGTGAAGGCGGTGGCTATAAGCAATCAAACTCAGGTGGTAACAGTGGAGGACCAAGCGGTCCGCAGATGCCAAATATGAACTTTAACTTCGGTGGCGGTAAAGCGGCTTTTTTATATGTTCTCATTGGATTAGTGATAGTTTTGGTTTTGGCAAAACCTTTTACAGTTATTCAAGAGGGCGAACGTGGAATTTTAAGTACCAATGGTAAATATCAGGATCAGGCACTTCTGCCGGGACTTCATTTTATTGTTCCAATTATCCAAAAAGTCTATACAGTCGATACGAAAGTTCGTATCATTAACTATGCATCTCATTTAGAGGCAAATGGAGGGAGAGAATCTGGAATTGTTGCTAAACCTGCTGTAACGGTTTTAGATAAACGTGGACTTCCTGTCTCCATTGAACTTACAGTTCAGTATAGATTAAACGCACAGTTTGCAGCGCAGACTATCTCTAATTGGGGATTTACATGGGAAGACAAAATCATTAATCCTGTCGTGCGTGATGTTGTACGTAATGTTGTCGGTCAGTATGATGCAGAATCACTCCCTATGATACGTGATAAAATTGCAGCAGAGATAGAGTCGGGCTTGAGAAAAAACATTGCAAGTCTGAAAAACTCCCCTGTTATTTTACAATCAGTTCAGCTGCGTGACATCATCTTACCTGCAAAAGTAAAAGATCAAATAGAGCGTGTTCAGATTGCAAAACAAGAGGTACAAAAAGCAGAACAAGATGTACAGCGAGCAAAACAAGAAGCACTGAAAAAAGCAGCACAAGCACAAGGTGTAGCAGATCAGGCAAGAATTGAAGCAAAAGGTAAAGCAGATGCTATTACCATTAATGCTGATGCACAGGCAAAAGCGAATCTGCTTATTTCAAAATCATTAACAACAAAACTGCTTCAATTAAAACAAATGCAGGTGCAAGGACAGTTCAATGATGCATTGCGTGATAACAAAGATGCGAAAATCTTCTTAACACCTGGTGGTTCTACTCCAAATATTTGGGTAGATATGAAAGATGCAAAACAAAGAACAACGGCACGCTGAGAATGGAAGAAATTTTAAATAGAGTAGACTGGCAAAAGCAGGAGCTTCTGCCAGTTATTATTCAAGACTCCACAACAAATGAAGTGTTGATGATGGCTTACATGAACCGTGAGGCTTTGGAGCTTTCACTTAAAACAAAAATAGCACATTATTTCTCACGCTCTAAACAGCGCATCTGGAAAAAAGGTGAAAGTAGTGGACATACGCAAGAGATAGAATCTTTTAACATCGACTGTGATAATGACACACTGCTCATAAAAGTAAAACAAAATGGTGTGGCATGTCACACCGGCAGAAAATCGTGCTTTTTTACAGAACTTGAAAGCGGTACAGTTGCCAGTGAAGTTGAAATAAATACAGAAGCTGCGTATGGCATCATAGATACTCTTTACCATACAATCCAAGAGCGTAAAAATGCAGACCCTGAAACTTCTTGGACAGCGAAGCTTTTAAGTAAAGGTGAAAATACAATACTTAAAAAAGTTGTAGAAGAAGCTGGGGAATACTGTTTTGCACATAAAGATAATGACGAGCCAGAGATGGTTTATGAAGCAGCCGACCTTACATACCATATGCTTGTTGCGCTTGCTTCAAAAAATATTTCGCCCGATAGAATCAAGCAAGAGCTTGCTCGTAGATTTGGTATGAGTGGCATAGAAGAAAAAAATTCGAGAGTAGATTAAGCTAGCCGTATGAAAGTGAACATAAAGAACTTTATGGATGGGCTTATATCTTATGATTACATTCTATTTGGTACTTCCGTTACACTTTTTGTACTCTTTATCATTTTAGCGATTCTGCTTAGAAGAAAAGTAGCTGCTGCACTCTTTTTTGTTCTGCTTGCATTTTCCTCTTTTTTGCTTGGTCCTACACTCGGCTACCTGCAGATGCATAAGCTTTTGTTTAAGAATAAAACAGAGCTTATCTCACAAAAAAAACTCCATTTTTCTCAAGCAGTAGTTGTTAAAGGAACGCTGACAAATGAATCACATCGTGATTTTCAGTCGTGTAAGATTACAGCAAGTGCTTACAAAGTTACAGACAACAAATACAAAAATTACATACTGAAGTTAAAACCTTTTAAAAAGATGTCGATTTTTGAAAAAGATATAAAAAAGGGTGAAACACGTGAATTTAAAATCATCGTGGAGCCTTTCAGATATAAACGGGATTACAATATCTCTTTAGGAGCAAGCTGTAGATGACACTACTCAATATTTGGCACTATGTGGTGCTTGGAATTATTTTACTTATTTTTATCGGTGGTGTCGTTGCTTCATTAAAACAGAGTGATGCGAAAATGAAGTACTCTATGCTTTTTTCTATCACACTCATTACTCTTTTTTTAGCCGTTTTTTCTCTCTTTGTTGTTGATAAATATACTAAAAAAGTCACACTGAGTAAAATGAAGAACAAACGTATATTAAGCACAGAAAAAATCATCTATACCGGGGTTGTGACAAATGTTGGAAATTATCCGATAGGGCAGGTAACCTTTGATATTAAACTGGTCAACAAAGGGCATGCAACGGGCAATGTAAAAGGTGGAAATTTTTATAAACCAAATGGTTTTGCTGCCTTTTTCTCTGGAGGTTTCAATACACATGACAAGCCCCAGACGATTGAAAAAAAGTTTATTGTGGCAAAGAATTTAAAACCGGGACAGTCCACTCCTTTTCGAGTCTACTTCGGTTATCCACCCTATTTTAGCTCAACGGCACAATTTGCAAAAGTTTGGGGGCACTAAGGTTTAAGAACTTTAGTACTTTAAGCCAATCTTTTTTAAAGCATGGTTGATTTGCTTTATCTGCTGATTTTTGTCTCTGCACCATTGTGGAGCTAAAAGAGAATCATCATTTATTCCTGCTGTTACTCTCTGTACATTTACATTTTCTGGTTTCATCTCTAAAGCTTTGAGCAGGGTGTTGAGGTAGAGCTCTTCACTGATTGGTTCAAACTCTCCACGTGCATATTCATTAGCAAGTGCTGTTCTTTTTACTACATAAAGCGGATGGTATTTAACAGAGTCAATTCCCCATTCATAGGCCTCTTTTGCAGTTTCAAGCATCATCTCCTGTGTCTCACCCGGAAGACCAAAGATAAGATGCCCACAGACATTGAGTCCTGCCTCTTTTGATTTGAGAATCCACTCTTTTACATTGGCGCTGTCATGACCACGGTTGATTTTTTCTAAAGTTTCATCATAGACGGATTGTATGCCAAACTCTATCCAAATCTCTTTTTCTTTTGCTAATTCACTGAGATACTGCAGTGTTTCATCGGTGATACTGTCGGAGCGTGTTCCTATGCTCAGACCGACAACATTATCAAACGAGAGGGCCTTGTCATAAAGTGCTTTAAGTGTCTCAAATGGCGCGTAGGTATTTGTAAAAGATTGAAAATAGACAAGAAATTTTTCTGCCCCATACTCTCTTTTTTGACGTGAAGAGATAGCGTCAAACTGCTGCTGGAGTTGTAGCAGCTGTTTGTCAAGAAAAGGATTTTCATCGGAATCAAGATTGAGATGAAAACCTTTGAGTG